>JAGACT010000139.1 GCA_017613995.1 Eubacteriaceae bacterium | reverse complement strand
CACCTATCAGTGCGATAAGCATTTTTGTCTACCTTCCTGTTTTTAAGTCTTTGTTTTCTTTTCTGGACAAAACAAGGCCCGCGGCCAAAAGGACCGCCGCCGCGGTATACAGGATAAGTGCCGCAGTGTAACCAAGAGGGCGAAAACAGTGCTCGAAAGCGATCAGCCCTCCACACAATGCCATACCCGAAAGAGTGAGCTTATTCATCCGCACTGCCCGCCCTTTCAAGAAGCCTCCTTTTGAATTCCCTGATCTTCATGGCTCTTCGTCCCGTAAAGATCACTCCGATGACGAGCATGCCGAACGCCGTGCCGAGACCGAAGCTGCCGATGGCCTCATATGGCATGGTCGATTCCAGCCCCAGATACGTGACCACCAGGAACACCGTAAATCCCGCGAGGCCTGCCATGAACAGCCAGTGCATCCTGCGAAGCATCCTTTCCTTTTCCTCATTCGAGTAATCCGCGACCGTCAGCACGGTCTCCTTCAATTCCTTATCCATCTTCTCACTGTTCCTTTCTCCGTTGAGTATGTCCAGCAGATCCTCGGAATACAGTTCCGACAGTTCGATAAGGATATCCATGTCCGGCATGTTGCTGCCGGTCTCCCATCTTGAAACGGTCCTTCGGGCGACTCCCATGCGCTCCGCCAGCTGTTCCTGGGTAAGGCCCTTTTCCTTTCTGAGTTCCCTGAGATTGTTTCCCATCTTCACAAGATCCATGTTTCCGATGACCTCCTTTTCGCCCCAAGCTTACAGGCATACGGTGAGAATGTACAGGACACCGAATGAGCATCGTCCTGTTTTCTCAAATGGGACATGACGTGTCCCGCAGGCCCCGGGGGGCTTACTGATCAAAGCTTTTGGCAGACGCACCAGCGGCATACGCTACCGGCGGTATCCTCCCTCGCTTTGCAGAAATATCCTTCTTCCCTCTTTTCCCAATTCGTAAGGGGCTGGGGGTGCATGGGCTCGCGGGCTGCCATGGAAAGGAAGAGGCAGCTGAGTATTACCCATTTGTGTCCCCGGGGCGCATCCGGCATATACTTTTCAAGATAGGCACTGAGGGCCCTGTGCAGTTCCCGTGCCTCTTCGGTGTCCGCGTCCCCTTCGAAGACCTCTTCCCCCGAGAGCAGGCGTTTCATGACGGCGCGGTTAAAGCTGCTTATAACGGCGCCTCCCCCGTCCTCCAGTTCGCGGCGCTCCTCTTCGGAGAGAGCTCCCCTCAGTTCGTCAAGAAACTCTTTCTTCGAAATGATCATACGATGTCCTCCTGTCTCCCCGTCAGGCTTTCAGTGATTTCCGGGGAAATCTCCGATGCCGCGGAGTATCTCCCCCGCCCGCATCAGGATCGGCAGCTCCCGGTCGGCGATCAGTTTTCCGATCTTCGTGCAGCTGCATCTTTCGTATTCGGCTATAGCTTCATCGAAGGTGAGCCTGAGCTGTCTGAGGTGGAAGCATTCGATCTCGTCCTGTGTAAGATGGGCCGCTCCGAAGGAGATGACGCGGCAGAGGAAGTAGTGGTTTATGTTGTGGCGGTGTATGAGATTGTAGTAATCCCTTACGGTGCCGATCTCGCATACGACTCTGACTTCGGCTCCCAGTTCCTCCCTGAGCTCCCGCTTCAGTGCGCAGACCAACTCCTCACCGGGCTCCACTCCGCCCCCGGAGGTCTCTATCAGAGTGGCCCTGCCAAACTGATCGTCCCTTTCGGCTCTGACGAAGTAAAAATATCCGTCTTCGCCCACGGCGACGGCCCGGACGATCTGCCTGTCATGGTCGGTGTACTCCAGAGGCCACTGCGTGTCCTCCAGTGAAAGAAAGACAGGGGGCGGATATGAGGCTCCGGATGAGTCACCGCCTGCGGATCCGCCTCCGGGGGAAAGGATCTTTTCGTAGAACAGAAAATCGGTCCATCCCGTGTTCTCGGCATACATTCGCTTTTGGCCCCTTAAGGCATATCCCGCCTTCTCATACATGTGACGGGCCGGAACGTTCGATGCCAGCACGTCGAGCCGCAGGGCTTTCTTTCCCTTGAGGACAGAGAGCTCCTCGGCCTTTCGGAGGATGTCGTATCCGAGTCCGCTGCGCTGGTACGATGGACAGACGGCCAGCAGGTGAAGGGTCGCGGCCTGATCGGCCTCCAGGGCGGTTCCCCAGGGGACGTCGGCGTAGTCGTCGCCCTGATGCATCACCAGGGCGGTCATGCCCAGGATGCGGCCCTCCTCCGTCAGCAGGTACAGTTCTCCGTTTTTTACGTATTCATCTATGAGGCCGTCCGTCGGGTGCTTTCCGTAGACCCACCGGGCAGTGTGTTCTATTCCGGGAGTATTTTCGGTCACATCCCTGTAACTGTCCTTTACTGTTTCAGCGTCATCCGCAATGATAAATTTCAAAGAAGGATACC
The DNA here is from genome assembly GCA_017613995.1 of Eubacteriaceae bacterium. Taxonomy (GTDB): domain Bacteria; phylum Bacillota; class Clostridia; order Eubacteriales; family Anaerofustaceae; genus RUG14186. The sequence goes on along the minus strand of JAGACT010000139.1, from coordinate 1,255 downwards.
TCCCCTGATCGCTCACCGTACTGACCGCCGTAGCCGGTAGGTCTCCTCGGGCCAGGACCACGTCCCCACGAGGAAGCAGCGGCAGCTTCAGCCACATAACAGTTTCCGATCACAAATACAAAGGGGACCCGGCGCATCGGTATTCTTAACCGCGGGACCCCGTATGTTTACGTATTCGTTTTTACTGCCGCGGTTTCGCCGCGTCCAGCAGGCTTCTGGCCCATGCGGTTAGCTCCGAAGGATCTTTGAACACCTTCGCTCCGAGAATATCCGCTCCCTTAACGGAAGGTCCGAGCTTTTCAGCGGTCTTTCCTATATCGCTTCCTCCGGACGTGGCGAAGAGGATGAGCTTCTTTCCCTCCCAGTTATACTGTCTGCAGAAAGTGCCGACCACGTTGGGTGCAGAGTAGTACCAGATCGGAAAACCCAGCAGCACCGTGTCGTACTGCTCAAAACCTTCGACCGTCCCCGTCACGTGGACGTCCTTCTTCCCGATCTTCTCCCGGTTGCACCTGGCCATCGGGTTCGTCCATTTCAGATCAGCGGCAGTATAGGGGTCTTCGGGCTTTATCTCGAAAATATCGGATCCCACAGCCTCCGCCAGGATCTTTGCCATCCCTGCCGTGGTTCCCTCAGCGCTGAAATATGCTGTCAGCAGTCTCATGTGTTTCCTCCTTAAGGATACTGATTATAGTATGCAGCCGCGGCTGTTTCGCTGCATTCGCTCCTGCGTCAGAGTGAGTCCCTGCAGTATTTATCCTTATCCAGGATATACAGTCTGAAACCCTCCTCCTCCCCGATATACTCGAATCCGACCTTTTCCAGCACGTGCTGGCTTCTCGTGTTCTTTATCAGGGAGTCCGCGACGATATGCTCCATTCCCATGACATCGAAGGCATACCTGACCGCGAGATGCTCCGCGGCGGTGCCGTATCCCAGGTTTTTCACGGAATCGTTCCGCAGATGTATGCTCAGTTCGCACTCCTTTGTCTCTTCATCCGCGTGGCGGAGTCCGACTTCGCCTATCACCGCTCCGTTAAGGGTCACGGCAAAAGCTATGCTGCCTTTTTCGTCCGCCCTCATGTCGTACAGGGCGTCCACTTTTGCGGGGTCATACACATAATTCCTGTTTCGCCCGTACAGCTCCATGTCGTCGAAAATATCCGGGTCAAACTCGAATCCCCGGTACAGTTCATGCATCCGTTCTCTGGTCATGGGAAGCAGTTCGATGTCCATTTTGGTTCCTCCTTATCTT
>JAGACT010000138.1 GCA_017613995.1 Eubacteriaceae bacterium | reverse complement strand
GGGCGTATCCTCCGCCGAAAAGGAAAATATCCGGGGCTTTATGTCCTCTGTTTTCAGCTGCTTTTTCTTGTTCGTCCTTTCGATGACGAGCTCCCGAGCCGCATCGAAAAAGCTCATCACTTCCTCCGCAGAGGCCCCGGTGGCCAGCTCGATAACGTATGACGCCCGGAAAAAGGACTTGCTCAGGGGCGGGGTGCCTTCGGGCGGGCATTCCACGCTGACGATGGAGATGCCCTCGGGCACCGAGGCGGAAAGGGCGTCCCTCACTTCGGAGGCGCTCTGCTTCCCGGTCAGTTCCACGTCCACGTATTCCGCGAGGCTGGAGGCGAAAAGGGGCAGAGGAGGGGTAAAGCTCATCAGGGCGTGGGGATTGAATCCCTGGGAGAACATCATGGAGACCCCGGCGCGGCGCAAAAGCCTCTGAAGGAGCCTCTGCATATCCAGATGGGACACGTAAATGAGCCTTCCGGTCTTTTCGTAGCATATCCTATATTTCAAAGTCGCACCTCCCGTATCTCGCGGCTATGCCGCAGTTCGAGCACTTCTCATAGCAGTTGGGAGTCGTCAGGGCGGCTTCGGCCTTTTTCGCTTCCCGCACGAGGAATTCGCGGTCCACTCCGAGATCTATGAAATCCCAGGGCAGGTCTTCGTCGTAGCCGAAGGTGCGCATGGAGAACTGTTCCATGGAAAGGCCGTTCTCCCTGAAGGCCTCCTCCCACAGCCACGGACGGTAGTGGTCCGCCCAGGAGTCGAAGATGCATCCTTTGCGGTACGCGCTGAGGATCACGTCGTTGAGACGGCGGTCCCCCCGGGCGAAGGCTCCCTCCAGCACGGACAGGTCCGCCTCGTGGTAGCTGAGCTTCACGTGCTTTCCGAAGGAGGGCCTGAGCACCTCGGTCTGCTTTCTCTTGAATTCTTCCCTGCTGTCTTGGCCCGTGAACTCAAAGGGCGTATGGGGCTTCGGGACGAAGCAGGAGACGCTGGCGGAAAGCACGGCATGACGCGGAGTGAGATCGAGGGAGGTATACATCTCGTCGATCCTGGTTACCATCTCCCCTATCGCCCTGATGTCCTCATCCGTCTCATGGGGAAGTCCGATCATGAAGTAGAGCTTTATCTTGTGATATCCGCTGAGGAACGCGCTTTTCAGGGTGTCGAAGATGTCCTCCTCGGTGATGTTCTTGTTTATAATGTCCCGCATCCTCTGGCTTCCGGCCTCCGGTGCGAAGGTCAGGGGTATGGTCCTGGTGGACTGCATGCCTCTGGCCAGCTCCAGGCTGAAATGGTCTATCCTCAGGGATGGCAGGCTCACCGTCACCTTCTCGTCGGAGTGATCCCGATAAATACAGTCGATCAGCTCCCGGCAGTGGGTGTAGTCGGTGCTGGAAAGGGACGAAAGGGCTATCTGTTCGTATCCGGTGGAGGAAAGCAGGCTGTCCGCCTGTCTCCTGAGGGTATCCAGCCTTTTCTGACGCACGGGACGGTATATCATCCCGGCCTGGCAGAAGCGACAGCCCCGGGGACATCCCCGCATCACCTCCACGGCGGCGCGGTCGTGGACGATCTCCATGAAGGGCACGATGAAGCTGTCGGGATAGAAGGATCCGTCCATGTCCCTGACCAGAAGCCTCTTTATCCTTTCGGGGGCGCCGTTCAGGCTCTTTCTCGATATCTTTCCCTCATCGTATGTGACCTCGTAGTATTTCGGCACGTAGACGCCCTCCACCCTGCTGGCGGCGGCCAGGAACTCCTCCCGGTCCCTGTGGGAGCGGTACAGCTCCATGAGAGAGGGCAGCACCTCCTCGGCTTCCCCGAAGATCATCATATCGAAAAAGTCGCAGAAGGGCTCGGGGTTCAGGGTCACGCTGCCCCCGGCCATGATGATGGGATCCGCCGCAGTGCGCTCCGAGCTCCTCAGGGGGATCCCGGAAAGATCCAGCATGTACAGCACCGTGGTCATGCACATCTCGTACTGCAGTGAGAAGCCTATGAAATCGAAGGATGCGGCGGGAGAACGGGTCTCCAGGCTGAAAAGGGGGATATCCCTCTCCCGCATCAGGGCAGCCATGTCGTCCATGGGGGCGAAGGTCCTCTCGCAGTCCACGTCCCCGAGGCTGTTTAGCAGGGAATACAGTATCTTCATGCCCAGATGGGACATGCCCACTTCGTACACGTCCGGGAACGCCATGAGATAGCGGACGGACGCCCCCTTCATAACGGCGCTGTTCAGTTCCCCGCCGCAGTAGCGGGCGGGCTTGTTCACCTGGGACAGAAGTTCTGATATGGTCTCTTCGCTGATGGTATCTCTCATATTTCGTCCTTCCCGCTCCCCTTCCCGATGGGGCCGGGAGCGGTCTCCTTGCGGATTTGATTCCTTTTTAATAATCATACCATACCGTCCGATCCCGCACAAGGCTCAGCTCTCCTGGCGGGGGAGGCGACCGGGACAAATGCGGCTCAGATGCGGCTCATGGGCGCACAGGAGCCCGGAACACGGTCCGGGGGATTTTCAGTTGGTGCCTTTTATTCAAAAATACGCGTATCCGATACATTTACAAAAGCGTAAAAGTCAAAAAAATAGCGCCGAGGAAGGGATTGTTGGAAATGCCGGCGTTTTATGCGCTGTGGAGCACATTTGCATTTATAGTATAATTATTGTTAGACGTATCGACAGATCGGTACAAAAAATCAAACGGAGATAAAAGATGGAGATTAAAAAGGGTACGTTTAAAAAGGGAATCCATCCTTCCTACAACAAACACTACACCAGTTCGCTTCCTATCGAAATCATGCCTTCTCCCAAAGAGGTCGCCATCCCGATGAGCATGCATACGGGTGCTCCCGCAACACCTGTTGTTGAAGTCGGTCAGTACGTGCACCTCGGAGAGCTTATCGGCCAGGCTGCAGGATATATTTCCGCAAATATCCACGCCAGCGTTTCCGGTACGGTGAAGGCCATCGAGCCCAGACTCATGGGCAATGGTTCGAAGGTCAGCTGTGTGGTCATCGAAAATGACTTTCAGGATGCTCCCTGCGAAAACGTCGAAAAGTACGATCCCGAGACAGTAAGTCCCGAGGACATCGTAAAGATCATTCAGAACGCCGGCATCGTCGGTGAAGGCGGAGCCACCTTCCCCACATCGGTAAAGCTCTCACCGGGTCCGGACGCAAAGATCGACTACGTTATCATCAACGGAGCCGAGTGCGAACCTTATCTTACCAGCGACCACGCCCTGATGCGTGAGCAGGCGGCAAAGGTAGCCGGCGGACTTCACCTGGCAATGAAGGTCTTCGGCCTGGACAAAGGCTACATCGGTATCGAGGACAACAAGCCCGATGCCATCGAGGCATTCAAGGCCCTCAACGACGATTCAATCATCGTCTACGAGCTGGAGACAAAGTATCCCCAGGGTTCCGAAAAACACCTGATCAGCGCCATCGCGGGACGCGAGGTCCCCTCCGGCGGACTTCCCGCCCAGGCAGGCTGCATAGTCATCAACGCCGGTACGGCGGCAGCCATTTATGACGCTGTGACCGAAGGCAAGCCTCTCTATGAGAGAGTCGTTACCGTTACCGGCAGCGGCATCAAGCAGCCCAAGGTCCTGCTGTTCAGGATCGGCACCAACGTCAACGAGATCATCGAATACTGCGGAGGTCTTACGGACGACATAGCCAAGGTCATCCTCGGCGGACCAATGATGGGACCTGCCGTATACGACCCCAATGTTCCCGCAGGAAAAGGCACCAGCGGAATCCTCTGCCTCAACAGAGCCGACGCTCACATCGAGGATCCCTCCAACTGCATCAGATGCGCCAAGTGCACGGAAGTCTGCCCCATGGGTCTGATGCCCATGTATCTCGGAGCCTTCAGCCAGAAGCGCAACTTCGAGAAGTGCGATGAGTACAACGCTCTCGACTGCATCGAATGCGGATGCTGCGCCTTCACATGTCCCGCCAGAAGACCTCTGGTGGCTGAGATCAGAGTCGCCAAGCGCGGAGTTCAGGCGCTCAGAAAGAAGAGGGGGTAGATATAAATGAGTGAAAGATTATTAACAGTATCATCATCTCCTCATGCAAGAGGAAAACAGACCACTAAGAGCATCATGACCGATGTCATCATCGCTCTTCTGCCCGCCACTGCCGTCGGATTCTACGTATTCGGCCTCAAGGCCGTCATCCTGGTGGTGACCGGAATCGCGACCTGCGTCCTCACGGAGCTGTGCTGCGAGAAGATCATGCACAGGGACGTTACCATAGGAGACATGTCAGCGGCCCTTACCGGACTTCTTCTGGCTCTCAACGTTCCCGTCAACTGCCCCTGGTGGGTTCTCATGATCGGCTGCGTATTCGCCATCGTGATGGTCAAGCAGATCTTCGGAGGCCTCGGCTGCAACTTTGCCAACCCGGCACTGGCTGCAAGAGTCCTGCTGGTGGCTTCATGGCCCTCCCACATGACGGGCAAGGCATTCATTCCCGTTGACGCTGTAGTCAGCGCCACGCCCCTTGCCATCATCAAGGAAGGCGGAGACGCCATTCCTTCCGCACTGCAGATGTTTTTGGGATTTGACGGAGTTTACGGCTGCATCGGAGAGATCAGCGCCGCAGCTCTGATCCTCGGATTCATCTATCTCCTTTACAAGAAGGTGATCAGCTGGAGGATCCCCGTCACCTACGTCGCCACAGTGGCAGTGCTTTCATTCTGCTTCGGCCTTTCGGCTTACGAAGTGCTGATCCAGGTGCTGGCAGGCGGACTTATGCTGGGTGCCATCTTCATGGCTACCGACTACGTCACCAGCCCCGCCACCGCAAAGGCTCAGTTCATCTACGCTTTCGGCTGCGGTCTCATGACGGTGCTCATCAGACAGAAGGGCGGTTATCCCGAGGGAGTGTCCTTCTCCATCCTGTTCATGAACTTCGTCACACCGCTTCTCGATAAATATCTCAGGATAACAAAGTACGGGGAGGTAAAAAAGTAATGTCAAAGATCGTAAAGCTTTCCGTAACACTGTTTCTTATCTGCGCCATCGCCTGCGGAGTTCTGGGCTTCACCAACGAGATAACGGCACCCAAGATCGCCGTTATGGAGGCTGAGGCTGCCCAGCAGGCAAGAAGCGAAGTCATGCCCGGGGCTGACGACATCTCCGAAAAGGTCAGCGATGATCTGCTCGCGAAGATCAACGAAGCCTGCGACGGCAAGATCGAAGAAGCCTACGTCGCCAAGAAGGGCGGCGAGGTATGCGGCTACACCTTCCAGGTGAAGGAAAACGGATTCGGCGGATCCGTCACCGTCATGGTGGGCATCGACAAGGACGGCAACGTCACCGGAATGAGAGTCACAAAGCATTCCGAGACCGCGGGCCTGGGTGCCAAGAGCACCACCGATGAGCACTTCATCCATCAGTATGAAGGCAAGAACGCCAGTGAGAATCTTAAAGTCGTCAAGGACGGCGGAGACATCGACGCTCTTACCGGAGCCACCATCACCTCCCGCGCCGTCACCAGGGCCGTCAACTACGCCGGCCAGGCATTCCTTACCATAAAGGAGGCTAAGTGATGAAACCCTTAAAAGTATTAACAGACGGTATCTTAAAGAACAACCCGACCTTCAGGCTGCTGCTGGGCATGTGCGCGACCCTGGCTGTCACCACATCCGCCATCAACGGCTTCGGTATGGGCGCTTCGACGATGGTAGTTCTGATCTTCTCGAACATCTTCATTTCTCTTCTGAGAAAAGTGATCCCCAATGAGATCAGGATCCCCTGCTTTATCGTCGTTATCGCAACATTCACGACCATCGTGGACCTGGTCCTGCACGCATTCGTGCCTTCGCTGCACGCCGCACTGGGCCTGTACATCCCCCTGATCGTCGTTAACTGCATCATCCTGGGAAGAGCCGAGTCTTTCGCATCAAAGAACGACGTGCTGCTCTCCACCATGGACGGAATCGGATGCGGCATCGGATTCACCCTGTCCCTGACCGTTATCGGCCTGGTAAGGGAATTCTTCGGAGCGGGAACCCTCTTCGGACTTTCCGTTCTCGGAGCTTCCTATGAACCCATGCTCATCATGATCATGCCTCCGGGAGCGTTCATCGTTCTCGGCACCCTCATGGGATTAGTAAACAAAGTAGTTGAAGGGAGGGAAAGCAAGTAATGCTTATCAAGATCTTACTCTACGGTATTTTCGTAAACAACTACCTGATGGTACAGTTCCTGGGAATCTGTCCTTTCCTCGGAGTTTCCAAGAAGGTCGATACCTCCATCGG
>JAGACT010000137.1 GCA_017613995.1 Eubacteriaceae bacterium | reverse complement strand
GAAGTCAGCCCCGAAATAAACAAAAAGATAAGCGCGGTGGTATCCCTCTTCCGCTCCCAGCAGATAAAGGGAGTGGTGGACCTGATACCTTCATACTGCGCACTGCTGATCAATTACAATCCCGCGGTCACCACCTTCTCCGAGATAAAGAAGAGGGCGGAACAGATCCTGAGCATGGACGTCAAGACATCTGACGAGAAGAAGGTCATAGTGGAGATCCCCGTATGCTACGGCGGGGAATACGGCCCCGACATCCAGAATATCGCCGACAACGCGGGCATGAGCGTGCAGGAGGTCATAGACCTGCACTCCTCCAGGGACTACCTCATCTACATGCTGGGGTTCCTGCCCGGATTCTGTTACCTGGGCGGCCTGGACGAGCGCATCCATACCCCGAGACTGGCCAACCCCCGTTTAAAGATTAGGGAGGGCTCAGTCGGTATCGGAGGCGCCTCCACCGGCATATATCCCATGGACTCCCCGGGAGGATGGCAGCTCATGGGAATGACACCGGTAAAGACCTTCGATCCCTCGAAGGAGGTTCCCATCCTGCTGGAAGCGGGACAGTACATCCGCTTCATCCCCATCGACGAGCAGGAATTCTTCGAGATAAAAAAGAAGGTGGAAGCAGGGGAATACGAATGCGTGGTACACGTGGAGGGAGGTGAGTGATATGGGCTTCAGAGTACTCAAAGCCGGCATGCAGACCACCATACAGGATCTGGGACGCTACGGTTACCAGAGCCAGGGCATCAGCGTGTCGGGAGCCATGGACGTAAGGAGCTTCAAGATCGCGAACATGCTTCTGGACAATCCGGAGAACGAAGCCGAACTGGAGATATGCCTCATAGGCCCCACTCTGCAGTTCACTTCCGCCACCATCATAGCCATCACGGGCGGGGACTTTTCTCCCACCCTCAACGGCGAGCCGGTGAGCATGTATACCGCTGTTTACGTCAACAAGAACGACATCCTGAAGTTTTCCAGCGCCCGCACGGGCAGCCGCTGCTACGTGGCATTCTCCAGCTACCTGGACGTGCCGGTGGTGATGGGAAGCCGTTCCACCAACATGAAGAGCATCACCGGAGGCTTCAAGGGAAGGCCCCTGAAGGAAGACGATTACATCGGCTTCAGGCAGAAGAGAAGATATCTGCCCTTCTTCCTTTCGAGGAAGCTGGAACTGAACGATATACCGTCCTCGGACATTACCTTAAGGGTCATAATGGGGCCCCAGGACGACATGTTCACGAAGCAGGGCATCGAGACCTTCCTGAGCGGTGAATACAGCATCACCAGCGATTTCGACCGCATGGGCGCCAGGCTCGAGGGTCCCTTCATCTCCACGAAGAACGGATCCGACATCATCTCCGACGGCATCGCTTTCGGGGCGGTGCAGGTGCCTGCCCACGGCAAGCCCATCGTGCTGCTGGCGGACCGCCAGACCACGGGAGGCTACGCCAAGATAGCCACCGTATGTTCCGTGGACATCCCCAGGATCGTCCAGGGCCGCATCGACACGAAGATACATTTCAAAGCCATCACCGTGGAGGAGGCCCAGAAGCTCTACCGGGACGAGATAAAGGAACTGGAAAACATGAGAAAGACCATCCATACTCCCTGCAGGGAAGTACTGGACTGCCGCCTTGTGGCAAAGAGATTAACACAACTGTTTGAGGAGGACCATAAATAATGATAGAACTCGAAAAGATCGAAGGACTGGTCAAGATACTGGAGGCGTCCTCTCTTACCGAGATGACCGTTAAGGACGGAGATTTCAGGATCACCATGAGCAAGCTGGACAATCCCGCCGTGGTGGCGCCCGGCGCCTTCCCCGCGGCCGCTCCCGCCCCCGTGACCCAGAGCATAACAGTGGAGGCAAAGGAAGTCAAAGCAGAGGAGGACGACATCGAATACATCGTCTCCCCGATAGTGGGCACCTTCTATTCCGCTCCGGCGCCCGACGCCGACCCCTTCGTCAGGATAGGGGACCACGTGAAGAACGGACAGACCGTATGTATCCTGGAAGCCATGAAGCTCATGAACGAGATCCAGAGCGAATACGACTGCGAGATAGAAGCGGTGCTGGTGTCCAATGAACAGAAGGTGGAATACGGCCAGCCCCTGTTCAAGGTCAAGAAGCTCTGACAGGAGAAAGAAGTGTTTAACAAGATACTGATAGCGAACCGCGGCGAGATAGCCGTACGCATCATCCGCGCCTGCCGCAACATGGGTATCCGCTCCGTCGCCGTATACTCAAAGGAGGATACCAGAAGTCTTCACGTGCAGCTGGCGGATCAGCGCATCTGCATAGGTGAGGGCGCGGCCAGGGACAGCTATCTCAACATGGAACAGATAATCACCGCCGCCAGGAACATGGGCTGCGACAGCATCCATCCGGGCTACGGCTTCCTTTCCGAGAACAGCGCCTTTGCCGCTATGTGCGCCGAGAACGGATTCACCTTCATAGGGCCGCCGGCGGACGTCATCGACCGCATGGGCAACAAGTCCGCCGCCAGAAAGACCATGATGGAGGCGGGAGTCCCCGTCATACCCGGCTGCATAGACCCGGTGTACACCGCCGAGGAAGCGAAGGCGGCAGCCCGGGAGATTGGCTATCCCGTTATGATCAAGGCTTCCTCCGGTGGGGGAGGCAAGGGTATGAGGGCCGCCATGAACGAGGACGAGTTCGAGCACCAGTTCAACCTGGCCCAGAGGGAATCCGTCAGCTCCTTCGGTGACGACAGCATGTACCTGGAGAGGCTCATCCTGTCCCCGAGGCACGTGGAGGTCCAGATCATGGCCGACAGCCAGGGACATGTGGTGGCCCTGGGTGAAAGGGACTGCTCCGTGCAGCGCAATCACCAGAAGTTGATAGAGGAATCCCCGTCCCCAGCCATCGACGACGCCACCAGAAAGAGGATGTACGAGGCCGCCGTGCTGGCAGCGAAGACCGTGGGCTACGTGAACGCCGGCACCGTCGAGTTCATCGTGGACTCAAGCGGTGAATTCTACTTCATGGAGATGAACACCCGTATCCAGGTGGAGCATCCGGTCACCGAGATGGTGACGGGCACCGACCTGGTGATAGAACAGATCCGGGTGGCCATGGGAGAGCCCCTGAGCTTCACCCAGGATGACATAGTCCTTCGCGGCCACAGCATCGAGTGCCGCATCAACGCGGAGATCCCGGAGAAGAACTTCATGCCCAGCCCCGGAAAGGTGGAGCTTCTGCACTTCCCGGCGGGCAACGGAGTCAGGGTGGACAGCGCCCTGTATCCGGGCTACAGCATACCGTCGGACTACGACTCCATGATCGCCAAGGTCATCGTACACGCCCCGGACCGCGCATCCGCCATCCAGAAGATGAGCAGCGCCCTGGACGAGATGGTGGTCACCGGAGTGGAGACCAACCTGGACATGCAGTACCGTATGATCCATACGGACGTCTTCATGCAGGGAAAGGCGGATACGGGATTCGTTGAGGAATTCGTAAAAGGAGGAACGAGCTGATGCTTAAGATAGATCTCAACTGCGACCTGGGGGAGAGTTTCGGAAACTATACCCTGGGAATGGACGATCAGATAATACCCCTTATCTCCAGCGCCAACGTGGCCTGCGGCTTCCACGCCTCGGACCCCGTGGTGATGGCAAACGCCATCAGGATGGCGAAGGCGGGAGGCACCGCCGTGGGAGCCCATCCGGGATTTCCGGATCTGATGGGCTTCGGCAGGAGGAACATGGTCACCACAAAAGAGGAGACCAGAAGCTACATCCTCTACCAGCTGGGAGCCCTGGACGGCTTCTGTAAAGCCGAGGGCGTCAGAATGCAGCACGTCAAGCCCCACGGCGCCCTGTACAACATGGCTGCGGTGGACTACGAGCTGGCCAGCGCCATAGTCGGGGCCATCAAGGAGTACAATTCCGACCTCATCGTGCTGGCTCTCTTCGGAGGACAGCTGGAGAAGGCCTCCAGGGACGCGGGCCTCAGGACCGCGTCGGAGTTCTTTGCCGACCGGGCCTACAATCCCGACGGCACCCTGGCCAGCCGCTCGCTGCCCGGCTCCACCATCACAGACGAGGATCTGGCCATATCCCGCTGCATCCGCATGATCAGGGAAAAGAAGGTCACCGCCATCAACGGCGAGGACATTGACGTGGACTGCAATTCCATATGTGTCCACGGGGACAACGTAAAGGCACTGGAATTCGTGGAGAAGATAAGAAGCGGCCTTGCGGCGGAGGGCATAAGCATAAGCCCCCTGTCGGAGATAGTCTGATAGGTAATTTAAAAACGGTTCCCTTCAGGGGAACCGTTTTTCTATGCGCCGGTCTTTTCCGAAGCTCTCATGATCTCCAGGTCATGGTTGTACATGGTCTGCTTCGCCTTTTCGTCGTTTCGGGACTTCATGGCTTCCAGCAGCACCGGATGGTACTTTATGATGCTGTCCATGGCGCCGATGGCGGAAGAAGGATCTATCTGGGAATTGATAATGTTCACGTAGGAGGTGTAGAAGTTGTAGAGCACCAGGTTTCCGGAATACCTGGCGATGGCGGTGTGGAACTCTCCGTCCAGGCGGAATACCTCGTTCATCGCGTCAACGGATCCGCTGTGCCTGAAATCCTCCACGTTCTTCATGAGCTCCCGGTTGATGCCTTCTATCTCCTCCAGCTCGTCCTCCGTGGCCCTCTGGGCCGTCCAGGCCGCCAGCTGGGGCTCCACCAGCATGCTGGTCTCCCACATGGCGGGGATGAAGATGGAGTTGTCGATGTACTTCCAGCCGAAGGGATCCTCCACCACTCCCGGGTTCTCGCATACGAAGGTGCCTATGCCCTGGCGCACCTCCAGGATACCCATGGACCGCAGGGCCCTCAGGGCTTCCCTTATGGTGGTCCTGGACGCGTCGAAACGCACGCACAGTTCGTTCTCGCTGGGTATCTTGTCACCGGGCATGAATTCTATGCCGATGAGATCCGCGATCTCGTCGCGTATGGGACTTGCCGCTGCCGGTACCGCCGATGATGCCGACGGTCTCCCCCGCCTTGATGTGCAGGTCGATGTCCTCGAGCGCGTAATCACCGCCCTGCTTGTAGGAGAAGTAAACGTGGTTGAAGTCGATGCGGCCGTCGGGTACGGTCATGACGGGCTCCGCGGGATTGTCCATATCGGGCTCCTCATTGATGACCTCGGTCACGCGGGCGCCGCTCGCAGCACTCTGGGTGAGTT
>JAGACT010000136.1 GCA_017613995.1 Eubacteriaceae bacterium | reverse complement strand
CGAAAATCTCGCTTTTGGCCCTGAAGATGTTCTCCCGACTTCCGAGGAATTCGATGTGGGCGGTGCCCACGTTGGTTATAACTGCCGTTTCCGGCCTGACGATCGCCGCGTTTCCGAGGATCTCTCCCCGGGCGGACATGCTCATCTCTATGACCGCTATCTGATGGTGATCCTCCAGCTCGAACAGTGTCAGGGGGACTCCCGTGGTGCTGTTCAGATTGCCGAAGGTCTTCAATGTATCGTACTTCTGGGAGAGGACGCTGGCGATAAGGTCCTTGTTGGTGGTCTTTCCGCTGGATCCGGTGACTCCCACGAAGGGGATCTCGAAGTCGTCCCTGTAGGCGGCCGCCATGTCCTGAAGGGCGGTGAAGGTATCCTCCGTCACTATCTGGCAGGCTCCGAAGCACTCCGTTTCGTGATCCGTGATCACGCATCCGGCTCCCGATTCGACTGCTTTTCCGATGTACAGGTGGCCGTCAGTGACCTCGCCCTTGAGGGCGAAGAACACCGAGCCGCTTCTGGCCTGGCGGGAATCGATACAGACGCTGTCGAAGGTCTCGTCCCCTCTGCCGGAAACGATCCTGCCCCGGCACATTCTTGCGATTCGATCCAATGTAAGACTTTTCATTTTTTTACTCCGCGTATCTGAATGTTACTGTCACCGTGCTTCCGGCCTCCACCATGGTGCCGGGCTCTATGCTCTGACTGACGGCTATGCCGCCTCCCTGTATCTGCATCACAAGGCCCGCCTGGGCCAGTACTTCGTTGGCCTTCTGAACGCTCATGCCCGTGACGTTGGGCACCATTACATAGTCGTCCTGGGCATCCCGGGAAACGTACAGCACCACCACCGTGCCCTCCGTGTATTCCACGGAATGAGCGGACTGGTTGACTATGATGCCATCCTCGCTCCCGTCGATGCTGTATGCGATGCCGAGGCTGTCGAAGAGTTCCGTTGCTTCCGACACGTAGCTTCCCCTGACATCGGGGATCACCTTTGCCCCGTGGACGTTCTCCTCGCTGTTGGACAGCATGTCCTTGGCAGCCATGTAGTCGTAGATATTGGCCATCAGCTTTGCTGCCGTGGGGGCCGCGGTGCTGCTGCCGTAGGTGAAGTCGCCCTTTGCCTCGTCCACGATGACCAGTACGGAAAACTGGGGATTGCTCTCCGGCAGAGCTCCGTAGAAGCTGGCCACCAGGGATCCTTCGTAGCTGCCGTAACGGTACTGTTCGGCGGTGCCCGTCTTCCCGATCATGTCATAGCTCTCGTATCCGCCGAGGTAGTAGTACTGATCGGCGACGATCCCCAGGATGTAGCGCATCGTCTCCGATGTCTTGCTGCTGACCACCTGGCGCACCGCTTCGGGCTCGTATCTTATCACGGTCTCCCCCGTCTCGGAATCCACTATCCTGTCCACTACTCTCGGGACCATCAGGTAGCCCCCGTTGATGGCGGCGTTAAGGCCCATTATCATCTGCATGGGGGTCACGGCAAGGCCCTGGCCGAAACCCAGGGTGGCGAAATCCACAGGGTTGACGTCCTGGTTCGCGGCCACCATGCCGCTCTCCTCGCCGTCCAGCATTATGCCCGTGGGGGTGCCGAATCCGAAATTGTAAATGTAATCGTAGAACTTGTCCGGTCCCACGAGATTGACTATCTTCATAAGGGCCACGTTGCAGGAATTGGCCATGGAGGTGGCCAGATCCTGGTCCCCATGGGCGCCGGGATACACGTCGCAGCGTATCTCCACCCCTTCTATGTACTCGGCGCCGCCGCAGTAGAAGACGCTGCCGAGATCCACCATACCCTCCTCCAGGGCGCTGGCGCAGGTGACTATCTTGAAAGTGGAGCCCGGCTCATACAGATATGACGTGAAGGGGTCGCTCCACATGCTCAGCTGCTGGTCCTCCAGGCTGTCTCCCTCCGAGGGGAGCATGCTCTGGCGGTAGGCCCAGGATACGCTCCAGGGATCCTCCAGGGAATAGGAGGGATACGCGGCCATGCCCAGCATGGCTCCCGTATACACGTCCGACACCAGGATGATGACCCTTCTGGCATTGTACTTGGTATAGGCCTCGTAGGCCGCCATCTCCGTGTAGTACTGGGTAACGGAATCTATGGTGAGCACCACGGAATCGCCCTTCTGGCTCTCCTTTTTCGTGGTGGAAGCGGATTCGTTGGCGTTGCCGTTGGAATCGAAAAGCACCGATTTCACGCCGTTTTTTCCGGCGAGATACTCGTTGAAGGAGGCTTCCACTCCGTAAAGGCCAGTGTGGTCCGCCCCGGTGAATCCCAGGATATAGGGCGCGAAGGTGGGATTGGTATATATCCTGGTCTTGTCTTCAAGAATGTTGATCCCTGGCAGGTTGGCTTCCTTGATCTCCCTGGCAAGACGGTTGTCGATCTTGCGCTTTATGGGCACCATGGTCTGGCTTTTGTCCGTCAGAAGGGAGTAGATGTAGTCGTAATCCATGCCCAGCTTTTCCGACAAAAAAGAACATGTCCCCGGGACATCTTCTTCATCGATGCTCTCAGGGTAGGCATAGACACTGCTCACGGTGGCATCCTGTACGAGGATGTTCATGCCTTCGTCATATATATCTCCCCTGGCTGCCGTTATCTCTATATTCGCGTTGGTAAAGGACGCCTGTTTCTCCGCAAGCTCGCTGCCGTGCACGAGCATCACGGAGGCAAGCTTGACCGTTACGGTCATGAATGCCACCGCGATGATCACTATGCTCCAGATGATTCTGGAGGTAAAGTCAGTTTTTACCTTCGGACTGCCTTTTCTGCTCATAGTATTCCCCGATCAGAACAGCCCGCTGATCCATTCGGCGAACCACGATCCGCCGGCGGTCTCGATCGTATCGGTATCGTTCTTGTCGTATATCACATATGAAATGCTGGTGGCCTGGGGCTTGACCATCCCCAGCACCTCCACGGCATATCTTTCCACTTCCATGATGCTGCCGCTGGAAAGCAGCTTCGTCTGAAGGTCGTCGTTGTAGTTAACCGCCTGGCGGTATTCCTCCTCCAGAGCTCTGATCTCAGTATCGAGGGAAATGATGCAGCTGCGCTCGTAGATGCCCAGTGCGAGATACATTACCAGGAAAACGATCATGAAGACCTTACCGGTTTTACGGCTGATCTTCCTGATGACGGGTGCTTTTCTTCTTGTGCTGCGAACTGTCTTTTCTGCCATATTCATTTTTCCTCCTCCTCGATTTTCTCGCAGATCCTCAGCTTGGCGCTGCGGCTCCTCGGGTTTGATTCTGTTTCTTCATCCGACGCGGTTTTCGCGCTTTTCGTCAGTATCCTGATCTCAGGTTTCCTGCCGCACACGCATACCGGGAAATCCTTCGGGCAGGTGCAGCCCTGGGCCTTTTCCTTAAATACTTCCTTTACGGTGCGGTCCTCCAGGGAATGAAAGCTCATG
>JAGACT010000135.1 GCA_017613995.1 Eubacteriaceae bacterium | reverse complement strand
TTAAAACGATGCTGCCCAACATCCTGGGACCCATGATCGTAAACGCCACCACCCAGATAGGAACGATGATGATAGGCATCGCCGGCCTCTCATTTCTTGGCATCGGCGTCATGGAACCCAACGCCGAGTGGGGAAGCATGATAAACCTTTCGAGATCATACATCCAGCTGGCGCCCTGGGCCGTGCTGGCCCCCGCCGCCGCGACCATCATTACGGTCATGATCTTCAATTATCTCGGAGACTGCGTGCGGGATCTCCTGGACGTGGAGGCGATAAGATGAGCGGTTCACCAGTCATTTCGGTAAAAGGCCTTACGGCGGGCTACGGCAGCCGCAATACCATAGCGGACGTTTCGTTCACCATCGAAAAGGGAGAGATACTCTGCCTGGTGGGGGAGAGCGGTTGCGGAAAAAGCACCATCCTCAGATCCCTGTTCTCTTCACCGGAGATAAAGATAACTTCCGGGGATGTTATCCTGGACGGCCGGGATCTCTCCGAACTGTCGGAGGACGATCGCAGAGAATACTGTTCCGAAAAGATGTGCATGGTCTTCCAGAGCCCCGGAGCGTCCTTCAATCCCATAAGGACATATGAAAAGCAGTTCACGGAGACCTTAAAGAGCCACGGCAAATATGATCCTGCCACTTTCAGGCAGAAGGTGGCGGAAGCCTTCGCCAAGGTGGAGCTCACCGACAGCGAGCGTATCCTCAAACAGTGCCCCTATGCCCTCAGCGGAGGCATGAACCAGAGAGTGGCCCTGGCCCTGGCGATGCTGCTGGATCAGGGGATACTTCTGTGCGACGAACCCACCAGCGCCCTGGACGCCACCATACAGCTGCAGGTGGCAAAGGAGCTCAAAAGGCTCAGGGACGAATGCGGAGTTACCATGATCGTGGTGACCCATAACCTTGCTCTGGCCAGGTATCTGGCTGACCGCATCGGCGTAATGTACGCCGGACGCCTCGTGGAGGTGGGGGCATACTGCGACCTTTTGTGCCATCCCAACCATCCCTATACCAGAAGCCTTATGGCTGCTATCCCCTCCCTGGACGGAAAGATGCCCTCGGGACTTCCCGGTCAGCCGCCCCTCTCCGGACCATCCGAGACCGGCTGCGAGTTTCGGGACCGCTGTCCCTGTGCCGTGCAGGAATGTGCCGACAAAATATATACTCTCGAAAAAGTGCATGACTCCCATTACGTTGCCTGCTGCAGTAACGGGGAAGGAGGCAGCATATGATAGTACTCGAAGGCATCGGCCTTAAAAAGGATTATAAGGTCGAAGACACGGTGGTGCACGCCCTCAGAGGCGTCGACATGCGTCTCGAAAAGGGCGAAGTACTGGGGATAGTCGGAGAAAGCGGGAGCGGAAAAAGCACCATGCTCAGGCTTCTGAGCGGATTGGAGAATCCCACAGAAGGGGAGATCATCCTCAACGGGAAAAAGCTGTCCGGGAAACGCACCAAGGAGGATCTGCGCACCATGCAGATGATCTTCCAGGATGCCGTGGGCTCTTTCCACCCGAGACGCACCGTGTCGGATTCCATAGACGAAGCTGTAAGGAGTCTGTGCGGAAGGGGACAAACAGCCGATAAAAACGAGCTTTGCGAGCTGGTGGGGCTTGCCCCGGAGCTGGTGAACCGTCTTCCCAGGCATCTTTCCGGAGGACAGTGCCAGCGCCTGGCCATAGCCAGGGCGGTGGCGGTAAAGCCAGATATACTGCTTTGCGACGAGGTCACCAGTGCCCTGGACGTGTCGTCCCAGGCCCAGGTGCTGAAGCTTCTGTCCGAGATCTGCCGGGACCGGCAGATGAGCGCGGTATTCGTATCCCACGACCTGGCGGTGGTCAGCTGCCTGTGCGACCGGATAATGGTCATGAAGGACGGCTCCCTGGTGGAGGAAGGACCGGTCAGAAAGATAATAGAGCAGCCCGAGCAGGAATATACCCAAAAACTGCTGGATTCTGTCATGGAGATATGACCGGCCCCACTGTGATATGCAAAAAATCATCTCCTTAAAAATGATTTGCGGAGAGCCCCGGCAACG
Organism: Eubacteriaceae bacterium; assembly: GCA_017613995.1. Lineage (GTDB taxonomy): Bacteria > Bacillota > Clostridia > Eubacteriales > Anaerofustaceae > RUG14186. The sequence continues at coordinate 4,634 of JAGACT010000135.1, read as the reverse complement.
ATGGGATGCAGGGGCTCTCCGTTTATTATGCAAAAAGCATCCTTGACAATACCGTTCCCTTGAAATAAAATTAAAAAATGCAATAAACAGTCAAAATCACACAGGCAGCAGCGATACGTTTGAAAGGAGATAAGCATGGGTAAGAAAATAGTATGTTACTTTTCCGCCGGAGGCAACACCAAAAAGGTGGCGGAAAAACTGTCACAGAAGGCCGAAGCCGATATTTACGAGATAAAGCCGAAGATCTCCTATACAAAGGAGGACCTGAACTGGATGGACAAAAAGTCCCGCAGCAGCGTCGAGATGGCGGACCGCACCATCCGTCCCGAGATCATAAAGGGAGACATCAACCTCGATGAATACGACACGATATATCTCGGTTTCCCCATCTGGTGGGGAGTAGCGCCCACTGTCGTGAACACGTTCCTCGAGGCCTATGACATGAAAGGGAAAAAGATCGTGGTATTCGCAACCTCCGGCACCAGCGGCATGGGGGATTCCGTCAAGGAGCTTCAGCCCTCGGCCCCCGGAGCCACTTTCCTGGAGGGAGGAATGCTCAACGGCATAGTATCTGATTCAAAACTGGATAAAGTTGCATCACTGGCATAGGAGAGCTCATCATGGACAAAAAAGACAAGGAATTGAAAAAGGAATTAAACAGGGAGTATCCCGAAAGGGCCATCAGGAACCGCAATGAGCTGTTCTCCATGAAGGACAAGTTCGACCGCAGCGTGGCTGAGCGCAGCGCGGATGATCCCGGTATGGAGGACGTTTACGCCGGCCCCGAGTACTTCGAAAACAACATGGACGAAAACGACGGACCCCGGGAAGAACCGATCTTCGAGGCCGTATACAACGGACCGGACTTTTACGAGCAGAGGGATTCCAACCTTCACAGGGTTCCCATGGAAAGGGTCTACGCGGGTCCCGAGATGATGAAAAAGGGCGGCAGGCCTTCCGCATCGGGAGGATCCTTCCTCAAAAAGGAAAAGGGGAGGTTCTGCCCCTGTTGCGGCACGCAGCGCAAAGAGGACGAAAAGTTCTGCAGCTCCTGCGGAGCTGCATTCGAAGATTAAGTTCACACAATGAGCATTTACAATCTCACGGGCTGTGTGTGGGAGATCACCCTCGCATGCTGTTTTTCCTGCAGCTACTGCGGCTCCAGAGCCGGCAAAGCCAGGGATAACGAACTGACCACACAGGAATGCCTTGGCGTGGCTGAGCAGCTGGGAGAGCTGGGATGCGAAAGGGTCTCCCTTATCGGGGGCGAGGTCTTCATGAGGCCCGACTGGGACGTGATCGCCTCCAGGCTTCGGGATCTGGGCATAAGGGTCAACATCATAACCAACGGGTTCATGTTCACGAAAGAGCATATCTCGAGGATGAAGGCCGCGGGAGTCACGTCGGTGTCCGTATCGATTGACGGAACTCGTACAGTCCATGACCGCTACCGCCAGCAGGGCAGCTTCGATCGGGCGCTGTCCGCCATTGGGATCCTTAGGGAAAGCGGCATCCCGGTGTCCGTCATCAGCACCCTGAACAGCGGGAACGTCGATTGTCTTGAGAAACTCAGGGACATACTTGCCCCGACGGGCATCTTCGCATGGCAGCTGCAGGCCTGTTCGCCCATGGGCAACGCTTCCGAGGGTACGGTGGACCACCGTTTCCCCTTCAGCCGCGTCATATCCTTCGTGGAGGACAACATGTACGATGTCCCATTCATGCTGGGCATAGCCGACAACATCGGTTACTTCACCCCGTCGGAAGGATACCTGAGAGGCAATCTGTCCGGCAGGGCCTTTTACAGAGGATGCAGTGCCGGCATAAGCGGCATCGGGATAGATTCCGCCGGAAACGTGAGGGGATGCGAATCCATGTATGACGAATACTTTATCGAGGGGAACCTCAGGGAACGCTCCCTCCGTGACATCTGGGAGGACGAGAACGGTTTTTCCTACAACAGGAAGTTCGATCCGTCACTGCTGTCCGGCAGATGCGCAGAATGCGAAATAGGCCGCTACTGCGGCGGAGGATGCCGTTCCTACAACTGGTTCTCCCATAAAAAAATGTACGAGTCCCCGGCCTGCGCCAGGGCCTTCGGTACGGATAAGGAGGTGCCGTGATGGCACTCGCCTGTAAGCTCAAAGGTCATAAGTTCAGCAGAGCCGGCGTCTGCGTACGCTGCGGGCAGAGATGCGATCACCATAACCTGGACAGCTCGGATCCCTGCGTGAAAAGATGCGCCGACTGCGGCAGGACCTTCACGGAACATCTTTGGGAAGATTACGGGGAGCCGGGAAACAGAAGATGCACTAGGTGCGGCGCCGTAAGCTTCGACCCACTGAAAAACGCCAACTGGAAGGCGAAAAGGGAAGGGAAGGTCTACCTCACGGGAAACATGAAGAGCGGTCATGTGAAAGATCTGTCCTCCGCCCTGAAGTACGCTTCGGACAGCGAATACGGCGATCCGGCAAAGAAAGCGGCTTTTCTCAGGCTCTCAGCGGCGGTCAATGAGGGATACGCAGCTTCCGGCGATATGGCACTGCTTCAGGAAGCCGTCAGCAGGAGCATAAAGATGTACTCCGCCGTGCCCGGGGAGCTGGGTAAGTATCTGGGTATAAGGGACGAACTTCAGAATATCATCTCCTTGTATGAACGCATTGAAACGGACTGAAACAGAATGCAGACAGTAAAACGCGGAAAGCAGTGGATGCTCTCCGCGTTTTTTCAGATCTGTTCGCCGTACAGGTAATACGTATTGGCTTTTGTGATCTTCACGTTCACCGTGTCACCCATGGATGCGGTCCCGGTGAAGTTGACAAGCTTGTTTGAGCGGGTACGGCCCGTCAGGGTGTTCTCATCGCTCTTGGAGCGGCCGTCCACGATGACCTCCTGGACGCTGTCCTGATAGACGATGACTCCCTCTGCGATCTCCTCCTCCAGGGCGGCTACCAGTTTTTTGAAGCGCCTTGAACATGTCTCGTGATCGATCTGGCCCTCCATGGAGGCGGCCTTCGTGCCTTCCCTGGGGGAATATATGAATGTGAAAGCGCTTTCGAACCGGCACTCTCTGACTATGTCCAGGGTATCCTCGAAATCCTCTTCCGTCTCGGTGGGAAAGCCCACTATGATGTCCGTGGATATCGTAATGCCGGGGATCCTTTCTCTGAGCTTTTTGACAAGTCCGAGATAATAGGCCCTGTCGTAGTGGCGGTTCATCAGCTTCAGGATCCTGTCGCTGCCGGCCTGGAAGGGAAGGTGCACGCTTTTGCAGATCTTATCCGATGAAGCCATGGCGTCTATGATGTCATCGGAAAAGTCCCTGGGATGGGACGTCATGAACCTGATCCGCTCGAGCCCCTCCACTTCAGATACCCTTCTGAGGAGTTCGGCGAAGCTGCAGGGTTCCTTAAGGCCCTTCCCGTATGAGTTGACGTTCTGTCCGAGGAGCATTATCTCCTTGACTCCGTCCTCGGCCAGGCACTTTACCTCGCTTATTATGTCGTCGGCTTCTCTGCTCTTTTCCCTGCCCCTGGTATAGGGCACAATGCAGTATGTGCAGAAATTGTCGCAGCCGTAGGTGATGCTGACATAGGCCCTGTGGCGGTATTCCCTTCTGAGGGGCACGCCCTCGATGACCGGGGACGAGTCCATGATGCGGACGATCTTCTTCCTGCTTTCCAGGAATTCGTCGAGAAGGTTTCCGAAATCGGCGATGTTGTGGGTACCGAAGATGATGTCCACGTAGGGGAACTTCTCCCTTATGCGGTCCACGAATATCTGCTGCTGCATCATGCAGCCGCAGACGCACAGGATCATGTTCGGGTTCTCCCTCTTAACTCCCTTGAGGTCCCCGAGGTTTCCGAAGAACTTGTCGTCGGCGTTCTCCCTGATGGAGCAGGTATTGATCACAGCCACAGTGGCTTCCCGTACGTTATCGGTCCGCTCGTAGCCCTTTTCGGTAAGTATCCCCGCTATGTGTTCCGAATCGTTTTCGTTCATCTGGCATCCGAATGTCAGGATGTAGTATTTGTCGCTCATATATGTTCCCCTGATAAGAATCAGCTCTTATTATAGCAAAAATTCCAATTTATTCCATAGTTTTATTGACTTTGAATGTGCGCTGTTGTAAAATATTGCAGTGCTTTCGAGGTGTGGCGCAGTTTGGTAGCGCACCTGGTTTGGGACCAGGGGGTCGGGGGTTCAAATCCCTTCGCCTCGACCATTGAAAACAAATGGACCTTTAGCTCAGTTGGTCAGAGCCACCGGCTCATAACCGGTTTGTCCGGGGTTCAAGTCCCTGAAGGTCCACCATATGAATATACAGACCGGCGTGAGCCGGTTTTTTTTTTATGCCTCGCTGATCTTTGCGAAGATCATTTCCGCCAGGGAGCGGTGTCCTTCCTCGGTGAGATGCATGCTGTCCCGTTCCGATACTCCTTCAAGGTAGGTGGAATCGAGGAAGATGCATCCCAGGCGCTGTGCGACCTTTTCATACTCGGGAGCAAGCAGTCTGGAGAGCTTTACCGATCCCGCGTCTATCATGAAGCGGAACGGTGAAGAAGATATGTCCTCCCTGATGGCTGCCGGGCAGACGATCATGATATCGGGCATCTTCTCCCAGTGCTCTTCGC
>JAGACT010000134.1 GCA_017613995.1 Eubacteriaceae bacterium | reverse complement strand
CTTCACCGACAGGTCGGAATTGCCCTGGACGTGCACCGCCTTGGAGGTGTCGGTCTTGGGGGCCTTCACGAAGGTGTTCTTCTCCTCTTCCCGGACGAAGTCCTCCGGGAAGCGGTCCTTTATCCTCTGGATCACGTAGCCTGGCCTGATGCCTCCGTATCCTATGGCGGCGAACAGGTCGTCCCAGCTGAGCACGTTGAAGCGGCGGCAGATGAAGTCAGTGTACTTGTTGTTCACCACGGCGTTGTAGTCCACCTTCAGGTGCTTCGCTTCCCTCCTGACGGCGTCCTTGCCCTTGATGACGTTCTCTTCCCTGTCTGTCTTTCTCAGGAATGCCCTGATCTTGTTGCGGGCCTGAGGGGACACCACTATGTTCAGCCAGTCACGGCTGGGGCCCTTGGATGAGGGCGACGTGATTATCTCAACTATGTCCCCGGTCTCCAGCTTGTAGGTCAGGGGAACGATCTTGCCGTGGACCTTGGCTCCGGTGCAGTGGTTGCCCACGTCGGTATGGACCCTGTAGGCGAAGTCTATGGGGGTGCTGCCCGCGGGAAGCTCGAAAACCTTTCCCTTGGGGGTGAACACGAAGACCTCCTCCGAATACAGGTCGGACTTGACGGATTCCACGAAATCCTCGGCGCCCTCGGACTCCTTCTCCAGCTCCTTGATCTCCATGAGCCACTGGAGCTTCTCCGCCAGCTCGTCGCTGCCCTTCTTGCCTTCCTTGTACTTCCAGTGGGCGGCGATGCCGTATTCCGCCACCAGATGCATCTCCTTTGTGCGGATCTGGATCTCGAAGGGGCTGCCTCCGGGACCTATCACGGTGGTGTGCAGGGACTGGTACATGTTGGGCTTCGGCATGGCGATGTAATCCTTGATCCTGCCGGGGATGGGCTTCCACAGAGTATGGACCCAGCCCAGCACGGCGTAGCAGTCGCCCACCGTATCCACGATGACCCTGACCGCTATCAGGTCGTATATGTCCGAAAAGCTCTTGCCCGTCTGCATCTTCTTGTAGATGCTGTAGAAGTGCTTGGGCCTGCCGTATATCTCGCACTCGATATGCTCCTCGTCGAGCTTTTCGCGAAGCACCGCGATGACGTCGTCGATGTACTTCTCCCTCTCCTGGCGCTTGAGCTTGATGCTGCTCTCCAGTTCCCTGTACTTTTCGGGCTCCAGATACCTCAGGGCCAGATCCTCGAACTCCCACTTGATGTTGAACATGCCCAGCCGGTGGGCTATGGGGGCGTAGATGTCCAGGGTCTCGTGGGATTTCTGTATCTGCTTTTCCGGACGCATGGCGTCCAGGGTGCGCATGTTGTGCAGCCTGTCGCAGAGCTTGACTATTATGACCCGCACGTCGCTGGCCATGGACACGAACATCTTCCTGTAGGACTCTATCTGGGCTTCCTCGTTGCTGGAGAACTGGAACTTGGTGATCTTGGTGACTCCGTCCACCAGGTCCGCCACTTCCTCGCCGAAGCCCTCCTTTATGTCCCCGTAGGTCAGGGGAGTATCCTCTATGACGTCATGGAGGAGACCCGCTATGATGGTGGACTGGTCCATGTGCATCTGGGCCAGTATCATGGCCACCGCCAGGGGATGCGTTATGTACGGGTCTCCGGAATAGCGGCTCTGCCCCTCATGGGCGTCCCGGGCTGTCTCGTAGGCTTTGCGGATCAGTTCGCAGTCCGCCTGGGGATTGTACTGCCTCACCTCGCTGAGCAGATCCTCCAGATCGAGATCCCTTCCGGTCCTGTCTCTGAGCCTCAGCCGTTCCGCCGAAGTGTTCACTGCTACGTTTACTGCTTCGCTCACTGCGGATATCCTCCTTTCATTTCATGAATTGAATAGTTATTATAACTCAGCCGGAGGTTTTTTTCAAGAATCGGGGCCCATCATGACCCCTAACAGCCGCTTTTTTTGTATAATAGTGCCGGAGGGAAACTATGGCAAGGAAGACCCGCAACACAAAGGGAAAGATAGTGTCGGCCGCGTGGGAGCTTTTCTACTCCCAGGGATACGACGACACCACTATAGAGGAGATAGTGGAAAGGAGCGCCACCTCCAGGGGGAGCTTCTATCACTATTTCAAAAGCAAGGATGACCTGCTGGGAAGCCTGGCCTACCTCTTCGACGAGCAGTACGAGATCCTCGCGGAGGACCTCAGCGAGGATCAGGATACCTTCGATACGCTGATGTATCTCAACCGGGAGCTTTTTTCCATGATCGAGCAGAGGATCGATCCGGAACTCATCTCCAGGCTGTATTCCACCCAGATCACCTCGGGAGGTGAAAAGAGCCTTCTTGACAGTTCCAGAACATACTACAAGCTGCTTCGAAAGCTCATGAGCAGGGGCCGGGAGAAGGGGGAGCTGACGGATGAAATGAGCGTATCCGACATGGTAAGGCTCTACGCCATGTGCGAGCGGGCCCTGATCTGCGAATGGTGCCTGTCGGGATTCGCCTTCTCCCTGAAGGACTATTCGGAGAGGCTGCTGCCCCTTCTGCTTTCGGGGATCAGATCGAAAAAGTAATATATACATTTTTATCAGGATTTCGTTCTGTAATGCATTCTTGTAACTATGCGGCTTTATTGAGCCGTATAGTTACTTTTTAATTGTAATATATATGATCAGATGTACAGTATGCGTTCTGTGTTGCAGTCTGCTCTCCTGTTGTGCTATACTTCTTTCAATATTTATTCAAAAGAGGGAATCATCATGAACACATCGATAATCATCGCAGCCATAGTTGTGTACATCTCCGGAATGATCTACATAGGATTCCGGAGCAACCGGCACAACTCTGACATAGCCTTTTTCTATCTGGGAGGCCGCAGCCTCGGGCCCCTGGTCACCGCCATGAGCGCCGAAGCCTCGGACATGTCCGGATGGCTCCTTATGGGTCTTCCCGGACTGGCCCTTATGACGGGCATCGCGGAAGCCGCCTGGACCGCCATCGGCCTTGCCATCGGCACCTATGTCAACTGGCTCATCGTTGCCAGAAGGCTCAGGATCTACACCGAAAAGCTCTCGGCGGTGACCCTGCCGGAGTACTTCTCCAAGCGTTTCGGAGACAAAAAGCACACCATCTCCCTTATCGCGGCCCTGATCATAGTGATCTTCTTCATCCCCTATACCGCCTCCGGCTTCGCCGCCTGCGGAAAGCTGTTCGGCAACCTCTTCGGGATGGATTATCTTAAGGCCATGCTGCTCTCGGCCCTGGTCATCACCTGCTACTGCGTGCTGGGAGGCTTCCTGGCCGCTTCCACCACCGACCTGATCCAGAGCATAGTCATGTCCATCGCCCTGGTGCTGGTCCTCGGCATAGCCGAAGGCATCACCGGAGGATTCGGCAACATACTGGCATCCGTTCGGAGCATGGACGGATACCTGGACGTCATGAGGGGATTCGACGTGGCCAGCGGCACGCCGTCCACCTACGGGCCACTCACGATAGCGTCCACCATGGCATGGGGCCTCGGATACTTCGGAATGCCCCATATCCTCCTCAGATTCATGGCCATCAGGGATCCCGGCGCCCTCAAACTTTCGAGACGAGTCGCCACAGTATGGGTCATCATCTCCATGGGCGCGGCCATCCTTATCGGCGTCGCGGGCTACGGCCTGGTGAGCGCGGGGATCATAGCTCCCTACGCCTCAGCTTCCGCGGCCGAGACCATCATAGTCGACATCTCCAGATTCCTGGCCTCCAGGGGCTGGATCCCCGCCTTCGCGGCCGGCGTGTTCCTCTCCGGCATACTGGCGTCCACCATGTCCACTGCGGACTCCCAGCTGATCGCCGCATCCTCCAGCATCACCCAGGACCTTCTGGTGGACTTCTTCGGCGTCAAGATGACAGAGGTCAAAAAGCTGGTGCTGGCCAGATGCTCCGTGGCGATAATCGCGGTGATCGCGGTATTCTTCGCGGTGGACCCCACCTCCAGCGTATTCAGGATCGTATCCTTCGCCTGGGCGGGATTCGGCGCGGCCTTCGGTCCCCTGGTGCTGTTCTCGCTGTTCTACCGCAGGACCAACAAGGCAGGAGCCATCGCGGGCATAGTCAGCGGGGGAGCAATGGTGTTCATCTGGAAGTTCGGTATCGCTAAGCTCGGAGGACTCTTCTCCATCTACGAGCTGCTGCCGGCATTCCTCTTCTCGGCGATAATGATCTTCATCGTAAGCAACGTCACAGCCGCTCCCGACAAAAGCGTCACCGACACCTACGACAAGGTGCAGAAACTGCTGTAAGCCAAAAAAAACAGCCTCCCTTGCGCGGGACTTCCGCGAAGGGAGGTTTTTTAGTGCTGCCGGTCTGCCGCCAGGGCCGTCAGTTCCCTGGTGATCAGGATGAAGGCGGATTCGTCGTCCAGAAGGCCTCTCTTGAGCCTCCTGTCGGTATCCCCCAGTATCCCGATGCCCCTCAGAGACCCTTCCAGGTCCAGGGCGTTGTTCTTTCTTGCCAGCTTGATGACGTAGGGATGCTTCCCGAGCTTTTTGGCCACCTCGGATTCCGTCATGCCCTGGGAGAAGGAATGCACCATCAGGGCGTTCTGCCTCAGGGCCCCGTCCAGGGAATACATCACCAGGGCAAGGCCGGTGCGCAGCTTTCTGAGGTCGTTCATGCCCTCCATGGCGCTCTTCATGTCCCCCCGAAGGACGCTGTCGGTATAGCGGGAGATGTCCCGGGATACGGTGGGGGCGCAAACGGCCTTCACGTCCTCCAGGCTCACTGTCTTTTTCCCGCGGCACCAGGCGGTTATCTTGTCCAGCTCATTGACCACGTACCCCAGATCCGTCTCGCTGCGGTAGGCCGTATAGTCCACCGCGTCCAGGAACCATTCCAGGGCCTCCTTCGAGATGGAGAGCTTCGATGCCTTCAGGCGGTTTGAGATGTAATCTGAAAGGCCCTTTTCGTCGTAGCGCTTCATCTCCACGATCTTCGCGTGGGAGCTCAGGGCCGAGTACAGCTTCGTCCTCTTGTCCGGCATCTTGGGGGTTATGCACACCAGACAGATGTGGGAAGGGTCGGATGAGATGAAGTTTTCCAGGACCCCCGAAAGCTCCTTTGACTGGGTCACGGCCCCGAAACTGTCGGAATCGATGACCACCATCCTCTTTTCGGCCATCATGGGCATGGCGTTAAGCTCGGCGGCCAGGACGCGGGCGTCCACTTTTTTATCGTCGAATACCCTGCAGTTCATGTCCGCCAGCTCCCCCGTGAGGATCATCCCTTTTATAAGGCGCACGTAGGCCTTCGCGATGTAGCGGTCGTATGCTATGAAAAGGTAGCAGGAGGCAACCTCTCCCCTGTTCAGTTCCGTTGACAGCGCTCTGTAATCCAACTCTCTCCTCCGAATTGTTCTGTGAATCATTATACCACTTCCGGACGCAGGCTTTCCGCCGATCGGTGAAGTATTCGTTAAGTCTGTGTTAAAAGTCCCTTTTTTTGCCCGGTGGGCGGTCCTTTTGGGCTATAATCAGTGAAGATATACACTTGTTTTCGGGAGTTTTGCTATGGAAAACAGAAGACCTCTCATATGGCAGCAGGGTCTGCTGACAGCTGCCGCGGCGGCGGCCATCTGGTTCCCCCAGAAATATCTCGGGGGGCGCCTGGGGCTGTATTCGACCCTCATCTCGGAGATCCTCATCCTTATCATAAGCATCGCCTACGTAAAGATCACCCGCGGGGAGCTCTCCGACGCGTTCAGTATAAAGCGTCCAACGGGAAGGGAGCTCGGCGGCACCTTCGTCGTATATATCGGAGGATACCTGGCCATCATGGCCCTGACGCTGCTCATGGCGTATCTGTTCCCGGAAAAGTACTATTCGGTACAGAGCGGCCTTCAGGACGCGATCTTCGGCGGGAGCATCCCCACGGCGGTCGTCTTTCTGATAGCGAGCGTCTCCCCCGCCGTCTGCGAGGAGGCTCTTTTCAGGGGGACCTTCTCCTATTCCTTCAGGGGACTTAAAAAGTGGATCGTCATCGCCGTTTCGGCCTCTGCCTTCGGCATCCTTCACATGGATCCCATCAGGTTCGTTCCCACCTCCATGCTGGGAGCCATGTTCATGCTCATATATCTGGAGACCGGAAACATGCTCTATCCGATGCTGCTGCACTTTTTGAACAATGCCATCAGCAGCATCGTCTCCATGAACTCCGTGCCCCAGGACACCACAGTACTGTATATCCCCCTCATGAGCGTGGGAGCATATTTCATCATAGCGGCCTTCTCACCCTTCATCATCAGGGCGGGAGTGAAGCTCCTCAGACCGAGGCCCGAAAGGCTCACCTACACGGCCCCAGTGCCGGGGCAGAAGGCCCCCTCCGATCCGGAAAAGAGGCTCGCCTTCACCGTAGCCCTTCTTTTCGCCTTTTCGGGAGCCTTCATGATCTCTTCGGACGACAGGCTGGAGAATCCCGCCTTCACCTATGAGACTTCGATCAGCGCCCGGGCCGGCGACCGGGTCGTGACGGACGTGACCTTCACCGCGGACAAAGCCACCGTCTACGCCTTCAGCTGCGACGTGAGCGTATCCCGGGGGATAGCCACGGTATACGTAACGGACGAAGCAGGAGAGAAGCTGGGTGAGGTCAGTTTCAGGGACTCCTACAGCGGGGTCTCATCCCTTATGCTGGATGAGGGCACCATCCACATCATCGTGGAGATCCACGTGGACGACGTGTGGGAGTACTGCAGGGAAAAGGACCTGGGATACTCGGAGGACGCCGACCTGATCCTGCTGGGGATGAACGTTCCCGAGGACGAGCCGGTGGAAGTCACCGTGAAATTCGAAATACACTGAAACGATACAGGGACTAAGTCATGATCAAACTAAAGGGAGTATCGAAATACTATCACAGCAAGGGCATCGTATCCACGGGAATGCTCAGAATCGACCTGGAGATGTCCCTGGGGGAATTCGTCGTTATAACAGGCGAATCAGGCAGCGGCAAATCCACGCTGCTCAACGTCATCTCGGGCCTCGACAGCTACGAGGAAGGTGAGATGTACGTATGCGGCGAGGAGACCAGCGCCTACACGGAATCGGACTACGAGAACTACCGTAAAAAGTACATCTCCAACATCTTCCAGAACTTCAACCTCGTTAACAGCTATACCGTATACCAGAACGTGGCCCTGGCCATGCAGCTAACGGGCGGACGAGCCGGAAAGCAGCAGAGGGCAAAGATAAACGAGGTCCTAAAAAAGGTGGGGCTTTACCGCTACCGCCACGCCATGGCGTCCCGTCTCTCGGGAGGCCAGAAGCAGAGGGTCGCCATAGCCAGGGCCCTGGTGCGCAACACCCCCGTAATTGTGGCGGACGAGCCCACCGGGAACCTGGACTCCAAGGCAGCCGCAGCAGTGCTGAAGCTTCTCAAGAAGATCGCCTCCGACAAGCTGGTCATAGTGGTCACCCACAACTACGACCAGGTGGAGGAGTACGCCACCAGGAAGATCACCATGAGCGACGGCCGGATCATAGAGGACCGGCAGATCGCCCCTCCCCCCGGGGGCACCGACGCCGTGGGAAGCGATTACGACGGCAATCTGAGGAGGATACGCCTGCTGCAGAAGCTGAGGCTGGGCCTGAGGAACACTTTCAACATAGTGCCCAAGTTTTTGCTTCTGACGTTCATCTTCATATTCACCACCTTCGCGGTGTCGGGCTTCTACGCCACCATGAGGAAAAACAGCTACGACAGCTCCCTGAACGGATACAACTGGTACTTCCAGGATACCTCCGATAAAAGGCTCGTCCTTAAAAAGGAGGACCTGAGCGCATTTACGGAGGAGGATTACGAAGCAATCTCCCAGCTGCCGAACGCGGATCACATCATCAGGGAGGATCTGCTGCTGGACCGCTACGTGCAGTGTTCCTGCGACTCCTACTACCTGTACGGTATGATGCAGCCCGCATCCGCCGTCCCGTCGGAGCTGGCCTACGGCCGCCATGCCGGGGACGAGACGGAGATGGTCATTTCCATTTCCTCCGGCTACTACCTCAACGACGAGGAGACCGTACAGGCGATGATGGAGCAGGACTTCTACTTCTACAGCAACTACGACGGCTCCAGGATAACCACGAAACCGGTGAAGGTGGTGGGCGTCGCCATTTCCGAAGAGCGCAACAGATGGTACGTCGACTTCTACGTCGACAGCTCCGTATCCGCCCAGGTGCAGAGCGCCGTCAACTACGAGTTCGCCACGGTCACCACCTACGTGAACGGCAACGAGCTCAAGGGGGATCCCTGGAACTATCAGAACAAGGTCATGCCCGCCTGGTGGGTGCCTGCCGGCAGCGTGCTGGCGCCGGAGGATTGGAACTACATGTTCCCCGAGAACTACGACTACGAGGCCGTGGGAAAGTACGTGACCGTGAAGGTCGAGAGCATGTATTACTCCGACAGCCGTTCCTTCGTGGTGTGGGACACCTACGACAAGGACGACTTCGTATCCAAGACACGTCTGGACGATTATTCCTGGCAGAACGGAGTCATACTGATCAATTCGGACGACTACGCGGCCTTCTTCAACAAAGGCAACTACCAGATAAGCCTTTTCGTCAAGGACCCCAAGGCGGCCCACGAAACGAAGGAGACTCTGGAGGCGATGGGATACGAATCGCTGTACCTGAAGGACACCCTGCGAAACTACGACGGGGCGTGGACGCTGATTCAGAACATCTATAACGTCATCTGGTCGGCGGTGCTGACCGTGGTGCTGTTCTTCATAGACTATTCCATCATCAGGCTGATCATGCGTTCCCGCAACACCTACTATTCCACCATCAGGATGCTGGGAGCGACCCGCTTCGACGTGAGGAGCCTGTTGTTCCTGGACCTTTTCAACGTCCTCAACATCGCCTTCGCGGTAAGCCTCGGGGCGATCTGGAGCCTGTGGAAGGGATACATCAGCATTGAGAGCACCTTCGTTACGGACATACTCACGTATCTCTCCGCCCGGGACTACCTGGTGATCTACGCGGTGCTCTTCGTCATATGCTTCGTGATATCGAGAAAATACGCAAAACAGCTGTTTACGGATTCCGCACTCAGCACACTGAGGCAGGAGGCGTGAGATGATAGAAGTAACCAATGCCAACAAAGTATTCAACAGGGGCAAACGCAACCGCATCCACGTCATAGACCACACCAGCTTTGAGCTGGAGGATACGGGCCTGGTGGCGATCCTGGGGCCTTCGGGCTGCGGAAAGACCACCCTCCTCAACTGCATAGGGGGACTGGACCGGCCCGACAGCGGCAGGATAAAGATAAACGGCAAGCGCATCAACAGCATCTTCTCCGGCCATACCGACAACATCCGAAACGCGTCCATAGGCTACATCTTCCAGAATTACCATCTGCTGGACGATCTGAGCGTTTTCGACAACGTGGCCATCGCCCTGAAGATGCTGGGCGTCAGGAAAAAGGCAGAGATCACCCGCAGCGTCAACTACGTGCTGGAGCTCACGGGGATGTACCGCTACCGCAACCGTCCCGCTGGTATGCTCTCGGGAGGAGAGCGCCAGAGGGTAGGCATCGCCAGGGCCCTGGTGAAGGATCCGGCCATCATCATAGCCGACGAGCCCACGGGAAACCTGGACTCACGCAACACCCTGGAGATCATGAACATCATCAAGGCCATCTCCCGGGACCGCCTGGTCATCCTGGTGACCCACGAGAGGGATCTGGCCATGTTCTACGCCACCCGCATCATCGAGCTTAAGGACGGCAGGGTCATCAGCGATTCCCCCAACGAGAGGCCGGACGCGCTGGACTACCGCATCGACAACCGCATATACCTCAAGGACATGCCCACGAAGAAAAAGTTCGCATCGCCCTCCCTCAACATAGAATTCTATTCCGACGAGGACGAGGGGGACGTGGACATAAGGCTGGTGGTGAGACGGGGCAACCTGTACATCGAAAGCAACAGGAAGATGCAGCCCGTGGAGGACGACGGGGCCATCGAGCTCATAAATGACAACTACAGGGCCATGTCCCGGGAGGAGTCGGAAAAGGAAGCCTTCGACTTTGCGAAGGTGAAGCTCGAAAAAAAGAGGAGAAGGTATCATTCCATTTACAATCCCTTCAACATCCTCATAGAGGGCTTTCGGAAGATAGCCTCCTACAAGCTGATAAAGAAGATACTGCTTCTGGGATTCGTGGCGGCGTCCATGTTCATAATGTTCGCCCTTTCCCGCCTGGCGGGAGCGCTGCAGGTAAAGGATTCCTCCTTCATTACCGCGGACAGGAACTGCATCATGGTGAAGAGCTCCGAAAACACTCCCGCCCTGCTGGACAGCTACGCCTCCCTGGAGGGAGTGGATTACCTGCTGCCCGGAAACGGAAAGGTCAGCTTCACTTTGGATTACTCGAAATACTATTACCAGACCAGCGGGGCATCCGATACCCTGACAGGCTCCATGGTGGCTTCCGACAGCCTCGACGAAAGCGCCCTTATTCTGGGCAGGCTCCCGGAGAACCCCTACGAGATAATGGTGGACAAAATGCTGCTGGAGCAGCTCATCGAAGAAGGCAACGCGGGCATGGTGGGACTTCTGACGCTGGAGGACTTCCTGGACAGGCCCGCCAAGCTTCCGGAACTGGATCCCTTCACCATAACGGGCATCACCGATACGGGAAACCCCTCGATCTACATGAGCAGGGACATCTTCACCCTGGCACTGATGTACGGGGGAGCCGGCAGCGGAGGGGATTACGCGGTCTATGACAGGAAACCCCAGGGCCTGGACGAATACAATACCGTGGACGTGACGGATATCTCCTACTACGGCAGCCGCTACGGCCTCACCGTCAAGGAGGGCCGCTGGCCCGCGAACGACTACGAGGTGCTGGTGAACTACGACATATACTGGTGGGACACCGACATCGGGGACAGGATCAACGGCAAGGTCAACGGCGTACAGCTGGTGATCTGCGGCTACTACGAATCCAGGACCGGCACCACCGATCTCTTCGTGACCCAGCATACCGCCTACCTTCGGTATCTGTACTCCACCACGGACTGCGTCATATACCCCACGGACGAGAATGCGGTGCTCTCCTGGTTCGCCGAGAACCACGTGAACGCCTACAGCATCTATCAGTCCGACAGGGAGACCTACATAGCCTCCCAGAAGGAAGTGGTGCGTTCGACCCTGGTCATGTCCGGGATAATAATACTCATCTCCCTGGTGGAGATATATCTGATGCTCCGTTCCAGCTTCCTTTCCCGCATAAAGGAAGTCGGGACCCTCAGGGCCATCGGTCTTAAAAAGAAGGATATCTGCCGGATGTTCCTGGGAGAGATCCTGGCCATAACCCTATCCACGTCCCTGGTGGGATTCGGGATCATGGGCTATGTCCTCAGGGGCCTGACCACCATCTCCTACTTCAGGGACATGTACGTATTCGACTGGAGGATCGTCGCGGCCAGCGCCGTCATCGTGGTGGTGTTCAACGTCTTCGCGGGCCTTCTGCCCGTGACGGGGACCCTGAGAAAGACCCCCGCCGCCATACTGGCCAGGACGGACGCGGACTAGGAGGGAAGATGCAGGACAGAAACAAACTCGATGTGATAACCGAAAAGCTCAAGGCGGCTTACCCCGACGCGAAATGCGCTCTGGAGCACGAGAGCCCATTCGAGCTGCTGATAGCCACCGTGCTCTCCGCCCAGTGCACCGACGTAAGGGTCAACAAGGTCACCCCCGCGCTGTTTTCCAGAGCGGACGATCCGGAAAAGATGCGCTCCCTCGGCTACGATGAGCTCCACGGACTCATCGTGACCTGCGGTCTGGCGGATACGAAGACGAAAAACATCCTGGAGCTCTCCAGGATACTTTCCGAGGACTTCGGGGGAGAAGTGCCCTCCACCATGGAGGAGCTGACACGTCTTCCGGGAGTGGGCAGAAAGACCGCCAACGTGGTGCTCTCGAACGCCTTCGGCGTGCCTGCCATAGCGGTGGACACCCATGTGTTCCGGGTATCCAACAGGATAGGCTACGCCGAGGCATCGGATACTCTGAAGACCGAAAAGCAGCTCATGGAGAACATCCCCCGGGAGGACTGGACGCTGATGCACCATGTGCTCATAACCCACGGCAGAAGGATCTGCCACGCAAGAAAACCGGAGTGCGCCTCCTGCTGCATCGAAAAGGAGTGCGCCTTTGCCGGCAAAACCAGTTCAGGAGAAAACTGAAATGACATCAGGAGAGATCTGTCTTTTAAACGATTCATTCCCGCCCCTCATAGACGGGGTCGTCAACGTGGTGGTCAACTACGCCCGGTACCTGCCGGAAAACGGATACCCCGTCAGCGTGGTGACGCCGGAATGCCCCGGTTCCGATGACTCGCCCTATCCCTACGACGTTATACGCTATCCCAGCCTGGACCTGAGAAAATCCCTGGGATACACTGCCGGGAATCCCTTTTCGATCCCCAGCCAGAACTCCATAGTAAAAAGGGACATCGCCCTGCTTCACAGCCACTGTCCCATAATGTCCAACATCCTGGCCCGGCAGATCCGCCAGAGGATGAACCTTCCCCTGGTGCTGACATATCACACCAAGTTCGATCTGGACATAGCCAACGCCGTGAGGAGCCGCCTGGTGCAGGAGAGCGCGATACACGCCCTGGTGGAGTCCGTCAGCTCCTGCGACGAGC
The DNA here is from genome assembly GCA_017613995.1 of Eubacteriaceae bacterium. Lineage (GTDB taxonomy): Bacteria > Bacillota > Clostridia > Eubacteriales > Anaerofustaceae > RUG14186. Next base: position 8,999 of record JAGACT010000134.1, on the reverse strand, counting down.
TGTGGGTGGTAAGCAACGGAGCCGGTGAGAACATCCGCTCCCTGGGATACGAAGGGGACTGGGTCGTGATGGAAAACGGCGTGGACCTGCCCAGGGGAAGGGCAGCCGACGAGACGGTCGAAACCGTTACGGCGGACTGGGACCTGCCCCGGGACGTTCCCGTATTCCTTTTCGTGGGACGCCTCATGTGGTACAAGGGCATAAGGCTCATACTGGAGGCCCTGGCGGCCCTTTCCTCCCAGGATCTGGATTACAGGATGGTGTTCGTGGGGGACGGCATGGACGCTTCCGGGATAAAAGCCTACGCAAAGGAGCTGAAGATCACCCCGAAATGCCTCTTCGTCGGGCCCGTAAGGGACCGGGAGATCCTCAGGTGCTGGTATACCAGAGCCGACCTGATGGTGTTCCCCTCCACCTTCGACACCAACGGACTGGTGGTGCGGGAAGCCGCGGCCTGCGGCCTGCCCAGCGTGCTGGTCAGGGGAAGCTGCGCCGCCGAAGGCGTGAAGGGCGGAGTAAACGCCCTGCTGGTGGAGGAGGACGTGGCCAGCCTTGCCGTGTGCCTCACCAGATTCCTGGAGAGGCGTGACGAGCTTCGCAGGATCGGAGAGAACGCCTGCAGCGAGCTGTACATCTCCTGGGAGAACGCAGTGAAGAAGGCGTCGGAGCGTTACGGAGTCGTGATCGACAACTTCCTTTCGGGAAAATATCCCAGGCGCCACGACCTTACCGACAGCGTGTTCATGCTCCAGGCCAGCACGCTGGATACCGCCCAGAAGATCCACGACCACCTGAGACTTCGCAGGAGACACTGACACCAGGCGATCGTCCGTTTTGAGCCTTGTCCTTATTTTTCATCGCTCAAACGGATAATCGCTTTTTTTTATTAGGAGATATTGACAAAAAGGCGGCGGTATGGTAAAGTTTCCTTAATCATTTTTTAAAGGCCGTGACGGAGAGAGCATGATCCGGGATGTGCAAAGAGAATCGGCGGACGGTGAAAGACCGATGACATTCCCTTCATGACCGTAGCTCCCGAGTCGGAGAGAAGAAAGCCCTGCAAGTAGAACTCTCCCGCGTCAGCTGCGTAAGTGCTTAGGGTTTGATGGAACCCGATGAGTGGTATGTGCCGCGAGGCATGTGCAATTTGAGTGGTACCGCGGATAGCCTGTGCTGTTCGTCTCAAAGGCATTCTTTGGGACGATTTTTTGTTATTTCGGAGAGGAACTATGGAACAATCACTTACAGGACTCGATTACAAGATCCAGGAGATGGCGGGACGTATCCACGAACTGAGGGAGATCTCCGGCTTCACCTATGAGCAGATGGCGGAAAAGACCGCCACCACCGTGGAGGAATACAAAAGGTGCGAGAACGGCGAGTCAGATCTTAACTTCGCCTTCCTGTACCGCTGCGCCCTCGCCTTCGGCGTGGACGTTACGGACCTCATCGAGGGCCAGAGCCCGAAGCTCAGGACATACGTGCTCACCCGCGCCGGCGAGGGACAGAAGATCGAGCAGGCCCATGAAATGATCTACTACAACATGGCCTCAAGCTTCCAGAACAGGATAGCCGATCCCCTGTACGTGGTCAACAAGTATTCCGACAGGGCGTTCCATTCCGACATAGAGCTCACCACCCACATCGGGCAGGAATTCGACCTTATCATCAGGGGCTCCATGAAGGTGCAGGTGGGAGAGCATACGGAACTTCTGAACGAGGGAGACATCATCTACTTCGACAGCTCCATACCCCACGGCATGGTGGCCGCCGGAGGAGAGGACTGCATCTTCTACGCTGTGGTATTAAGGCCCCAGGACGAGGAGGTCGTGGCCGGGGCGCCCCAGGCCTTCGCGGACGAGCCGAGCCTTCCCGTCAAAGAGGATACGGAGCAGAGAGTCGCCTCCGCCTTCATCGAGACCGACGAGGACGAGAACGGCCTGGTCACGGCCATCAGGTTCAAGAACGAGGAAAACTTCAATTTCGCCTTTGACATAGTGGACGAGCTCGGCAAAAAGAAGCCCGACAAGCTGGCCATGCTGCATGTGGCGGAGGACGGCACGGAAAAGCGCTTCACCTTCCGCGACATCATGGAGCTTTCCTGCCAGGCGGCGAACTACTTCACCTCCCTGGGCATCAGAAGAGGAGACCGGGTTATGCTGGTCATGAAGAGGCATTACCAGTTCTGGTATTCCATCCTCGGGCTTCACCGCATAGGCGCCGTGGCCATCCCCGGCACCAACCAGCTGATGGAACACGACTTCTCCTACAGGTTCGATACCGCAAAGATCTCCGCAATCGTCTGCACCGCGGACGGCGATACCGCCCATCAGGTGGAACTGGCGGAAAAGGAAAGCGGCATCAGCCTTACGCGCATCATGGTCAACGGCACCCGGGAGGGCTGGAGGAACATGGACGAGGAGATGGGCCTGTTCAGCTGGCATTACGAGCGCAGGAATGATTCCCCCTGCGGATCGGATCCGATGATCATGTTCTTCACTTCGGGCACCAGCGGATATCCGAAGCTGGCGGCCCACAGCTACAAGTATCCCCTGGGACACTACATAACCGCGAAGTACTGGCACAGGGTGGATCCCGACGGACTGCACCTGACAATTTCCGACACGGGATGGGCCAAGGCCCTCTGGGGCAAGCTCTACGGCCAGTGGCTGTGCGAGGCGGCGAACTTCGTCTATGACTTCGACCGCTTCGACGCGGAGAAGATACTTCCCCTTTTCGCGAAGTATCACATAACCACCTTCTGCGCGCCTCCCACCATGTACAGGATGCTGATAAAGGAGGACCTGTCCCGCTTCGACCTGTCCACCATCGAGCACGCCTCCATAGCGGGAGAAGCTCTGAACCCCGAGGTATTCAAACGCTTCGAGGAATCCACCGGCATCAGGATCATGGAGGACTTCGGCCAGTCCGAATCCACCCTGATCATAGGAAACCTGGCGGGAGATTCCCACCGTATCGGCTCCATGGGCAAGGCGGTGCCCCTCTACGACGTCCACCTGCTCAGTGCGGAGGGCGAGGAAGTGGATCCCGGTGAGACCGGGGAGATCTGCATAAATATCGCAAACGGTCTTCCCTGCGGCCTGGCGTACGAATACTACGGCAACGAGGAGGCTACCTCGGAGACCTGGCGCGACGGCTTCTATCATACGGGAGACCTGGCATGGAAGGATCCCGACGGATTCTTCTGGTATGTGGGCAGGGCGGACGACGTCATCAAGTCATCCGGATACCGTATCGGTCCCTTCGAGATCGAGAACGTCATCATGGAGCTGCCCTACGTGCTGGAGTGCGGCGTATCCCCCGCGCCGGATGAGATCAGAGGCCAGGGAGTGAAGGCCAGCATCGTCCTGGTGAAGGGCGTGAAGGGCACCGAGGAACTCAAGAAGGAGATCCAGGACTACGTGAAGACCCACACCGCTCCCTACACGTATCCGAGGATCGTGGAGTTCATCGAGGCTCTGCCCAAGACCACCAGCGGAAAGATCATCCGCAACCAGCTAAGGTGATCTTTCGCACACTCATCAGTTTATCAGAGCACCAGGCGCTGCGCCCGGTGCTCTTCTTAAGTCCGTTCGGGGGAGCGATTCCTCCCCTTTGCGGGTTTTTCTCAGCAAATAAATGAGATCCCGTTCCGTCGGAACAGGATCTCCTGCTTTTTTACCGTTCGTGCTTTAGAAGATATCGCAGATCCTCTCGAAGAATCTGTCGTCCTCTTCGGGAACGCTGTCCTTTTCGGGCTCGTTCTCCACGATGCTCACGTCGTCGAGCTCATATCCGTCCAGCTGCTCCTGGATCTGGGTGTATCTGCCCTCGATCTCGGGCTCGATCTCGGTGTAGGCCTTGATGCCCGTACCGGCGGGAATGAGCTTTCCTATGATGATGTTCTCCTTCAGACCTACCAGCGGATCCACCTTTCCCTTCACCGCCGCGTCCGTAAGGACTCTGGTGGTCTCCTGGAAGGAAGCTGCGGAAAGGAAGCTGGATGTGGCCAGTGCGGCCTTGGTGATGCCCAGAAGGATCCTCTCTCCGGTGGCGGGTTCTCCGCCCCTCTTCATGACCCTCTCGTTGGCTTCCTCAAACTCCACGCGGTCCACGCTGCTGCCGGGAAGGAGATCCGTGTCTCCCGCCGTAAGCACGCGGTACTTGCGCATCATCTGACGGATGATGATCTCGATGTGCTTGTCGTTGATCTGAACGCCCTGGAGACGGTACACCTTCTGCACCTCCTGGAGGATGTAGCGCTGTACTCCGTCGATGCCCTTGACGGCCAGAAGGTCGTTGGGGTTGATGCTTCCGCGGGTGATCTCGTCTCCTGCCTTGACGGTGGAGCCTTCCCTCACCAGCAGAGTCTCTCCGAAGGGGATCTCATATTCACGCACGTTGCCGTCGTTGTCCTGGATGGTGACGGTACGCATGTTCTTCTTGTTCTCTCCCAGGGACGCCACACCGTCGATCTCGCTGATGATGGCGGCTCCCTTGGGCATTCTGGCCTCAAAGAGCTCCTCGACTCTGGGAAGACCCTGAGTCATGTCGTCCGCTCCCGCGACGCCTCCGGTATGGAAGGTACGCATGGTAAGCTGGGTACCCGGCTCACCGATGGCCTGGGCTGCAATGGTTCCCACCGCCTCGCCGATGTTGACGGGCTTGAGGGTTGTCATGTCGGTGCCGTAGCACTTTTGGCACACGCCGTTCTTGCTGTGGCAGTTGAAGACGGTCCTTATGGAGACCTTCTTGATCTCGGCGGCGATTATCTCATCCGCCTTTGCGAAGGTGATGAGGTCCCCTGCCTTGACGATGACCTCTCCGGTCTTGGGATGTACCACGTCCGCGAAGGCATACCTTCCGGAGATGCGCTCCCTGAGGGTCTCGATGGTCTCGTTTCCGTTCTTGATGGCGGATACTTCGAATCCGGTATCCGTATGGCAGTCATGCTCGCGGACTATCTGATCCTGGCTTACGTCCACCAGTCTTCTGGTCAGGTATCCGGACTCGGCGGTCCTCAGAGCCGTATCGGTCAGACCCTTGCGGGCGCCGTGGGATGAGATGAAGAACTCGAGAACGTCCAGGCCTTCACGGAAGTTGGCCCTGATGGGCAGCTCGATGATGTCACCGGTAGGCGATGCCATGAGGCCTCTCATGCCTGCCAGCTGTCTGATCTGCTGCTTTGAACCTCTCGCACCGGAGTTTGCCATCATGTTGATGGGGTTCTTCGGGTCGAGGTTGTTCATAAGGGCGTTGGTGACTTCTTCGGTGGCCCTGTTCCAGACCTCGATGGTCTTCCTTCTTCTTTCCTCGTCGGTGTAGAAGCCTCTGGCATACTTCTGATAGATGCTGTTGACCTCGTTGTCGGCATTGGCGAGGATGTCCTTCTTGGCGGCAGGCACCTGCATGTCGGCGACTCCGATGGAGGTGGCTGACTGGGTCGAATACTTGAATCCGTTTGCCTTGATATCGTCCAGAAGTATGGAGGTCTTGGCCGCTCCGTAGGTCAGGAAGCTCTGATAAACTATCTTCGAGAGCATTCCCTTGTCCACCACGAAATCGATCTCAAGCTTGAACATATCGTCCAGAGTCTCCCTCTTGACGAAGCCGAGGCCCTGGGGGATTATCTCATTGAAGAGGAATCTTCCCACGGTGCTCTCCACCAGGCGGGTAACTCTCTTGCCGTCGATCTCACGGGTGATCCTTACATGGACCTTCTCGTGGATGTCCACTTCGTGATTGAAGTATGCCATCTCCATCTCGGCGATGTCGGTGTAGTAGATGTTTCTGTCGGGAAGCGTATCATCGGTCATGGTCAGATAGTAGCTTCCGAGGATCATATCCTGGCTGGGCGACACGACGGGCATTCCGTCCTGGGGCTTGAGGATATTGTAGGCTGCCAGCATCAGCATCCTTGCCTCTGCCTGAGCCTCCACGCTCAGAGGAACGTGGATGGCCATCTGGTCTCCGTCGAAGTCGGCGTTGTACGCCGTACATACCAGGGGGTGGAGCTTGAGGGCTCTGCCTTCCACCAGTACCGGCTCGAAGGCCTGGATACCCAGACGGTGCAGCGTGGGGGCGCGGTTGAGCATGACGGGATGATCCTTGATAACGTCATCCAGCACGTCCCATACCACGGGGTCGAGCCTTTCGACCTTGCGCTTGGCGCCCTTGATGTTCTGATCGTACTTGTTCTTAACCAGTTCTCTCATGACGAAGGGCTTGAACAGCTCTATTGCCATCTCCTTGGGAACTCCGCACTGATACATCTTCAGCTCGGGTCCGACGACGATAACGGAACGTCCGGAATAGTCGACACGCTTACCGAGCAGGTTCTGACGGAATCTTCCCTGCTTGCCCTTGAGCATTTCGGAAAGGCTTCTGAGGGGACGGTTTCCGGGACCCACCACGGCTCTGCCGTGACGGCCGTTGTCTATAAGGGCGTCCACCGCTTCCTGCAGCATCCTCTTCTCGTTCTGGACGATGATGTCGGGTGCGTCCAGCTCCAGCAGCTTCTGAAGTCTGTTGTTGCGGTTTATGACCCTGCGGTAAAGGTCGTTCATGTCGCTGGAAGCGTATCTGCCGCCGTCCAGCATGACCATGGGCCTCAGATCGGGCGGTATGACGGGAACCACCGTGAGAACCATGTCCTGGGGACGGTTTCCGGAGCTGCGGAAAGCCTCAACGACTTCCAGCTTTCTGATGGCCTTGCTCTTCTTCTGTCCGGATCCGTTCTCAACGATATCCCTCAGCTCCGCCGCTTCCTGGTCCAGATCGATCTGGCTCAGAAGGTCAAGGATGGCTTCCGCGCCGATCTTGGCGGTGAAGGTATTGCCGAACTTCTCCAGGTTCTCCCTGTAGGCGTCCTCTGTAAGGAGCTGCTTGGGATCCAGGGGCGAGTTGCCGGGATCGGTCACGACGTAGGATGCGAAGTAAATGATCTTCTCCAGCTCTTTCGGGGAAAGATCCAGCAGGACTCCGATCCTGGAGGGCGTGCCCTTGAAGTACCAGATATGGGTGACGGGGGCAGCCAGCTCGATGTGGCCCATCCTCTCACGTCTTACCTTGGACTTGGTGACCTCGACGCCGCAGCGGTCGCATATGACGCCCTTGTTCTTTATCTGCTTGTACTTGCCGCAGTGGCATTCCCAGTCCTTCATGGGTCCGAAGATCTTTTCGCAGAAGAGACCGTCGCGCTCAGGCTTGGATGTACGGTAATTGATAGTTTCGGGCTTCTTGACCTCCCCGTAGGACCACTCACGGATCTTTTCGGGAGAAGCCAGGCCTATCTTGATTGATTTGAAGTCGTTGGACTCGTTAATTGGCTTGTTGAAATCTATCTGGCTCAAAGAATTTCCTCCCCTGATTATTATTCCTGATCATCGTCATCTTCGTCGTAGCCGAAGATGTCGTCTTCCTCTGTAAAGCCGTCGGAGGATTCGAAGTCCTCATCATCTCCGAAATCATCGGAAAGATCAAAGTCCTCCTCGTCTCCGAAGTCATCGTCGTCATCGAAGTCGTCATCGAGATCGTCTTCGTCGTCGAAGTCGTCGTCATCGAAATCATCGTCGTCGGAGAAATCATCATCGTCGTCGTCCGGCTCCGAATCCTCGTCCTCGGCGAACTCGTAGGTGAACTTGTCTTCTCCGATGTTTCTGACCCTGAGCATGTCGGGAGCGGTGATGTCATAATCGTCGGAAAGGGTGACTTCGTTTCCGTCGGCATCCAGCACCTTAATGTCGAGGCACAGGCTCTGGAATTCCTTGATGAGCACCTTGAAGCTCTCGGGGATGCTGGGCTTGGGGATGTTCTCTCCCTTGACGATGGCCTCGTAGGCTCTGACACGGCCCACGACATCGTCGCTCTTGACGGTCAGTATCTCCTGAAGCACATTGGCGGCGCCGTATGCCTCGATGGCCCAGACTTCCATCTCACCGAATCTCTGGCCGCCGAACTGGGCCTTTCCGCCCAGAGGCTGCTGGGTGACCAACGAGTAGGGACCTGTGGAACGGGCATGCATCTTGTCGTCCACCAGATGATGGAGCTTGAGCATGTACATGTATCCCACGGTGATGGGATTAACGAAGGGCTCTCCCGTCCTGCCGTCGTAAAGGGTCACCTTTCCGTCGGGGGACATGCCGGCCTGCTCGAGGCATTCTCTGATGTCAGCCTCGGTGGCTCCGGCGAACACCGGGGTGGCGATCTCCCAGCCCAGCTGGCGGCATGCCAGTCCGAGATGGACTTCCAGCACCTGGCCTATGTTCATACGGGAAGGAACTCCCATGGGCGAAAGCATGATGTCCAGAGGAGTTCCGTCCGCCATGAAGGGCATATCCTCCTCGGGCAGGATACGGCTGATGACGCCCTTGTTTCCGTGGCGTCCGGCCATCTTGTCTCCCACGGAGATCTTGCGCTTGATGGCCACGTATACCCGGACCAGCTTGATGACTCCGGGCTTGAGCTCGTCGCCGTTCTCCCTGGTGAATTCGCGGATGTCAACGACGATGCCTGACTGTCCGTGAGGAACCTTCAGGGACGTGTCTCTGACTTCCCTGGCCTTCTCGCCGAAGATGGCGCGCAGCAGCCTCTCCTCGGGGGACAGATCGGTCTCTCCCTTGGGAGTGACCTTGCCCACCAGGATGTCGTCGCTGGTGACCTCGGCTCCGATGCGGATGATACCGCGGGAATCCAGGTTCTTGATGGCGTCCTCGCCGATGTTGGGGATCTCTCTGGTTATCTCCTCGGGACCGAGCTTGGTCTCCCTCGCCTCAGCCTCGAATTCCTCAATGTGTATGGATGTGTATACGTCGTCCTTTACCAGTCTCTCGGAAAGGATGACGGCGTCCTCGTAGTTGTAGCCTTCCCATGTCATGAAGCCGATGAGCACGTTGCGTCCGAGGGCCATGTCTCCGTTGGCGGTGGAGGGGCCGTCGGCGATGACGTCTCCGGAACGGACCTTGTCGCCCAGCTTCACGATGGGATGCTGGTTGATGCAG
>JAGACT010000133.1 GCA_017613995.1 Eubacteriaceae bacterium | reverse complement strand
CCAACGCTCTCCACGCCACCTTCATGCCCAAGCCGGTATTCGGCAGGGCCGGCAGCGGAATGCACCTCAACCAGTCCCTGTTCCGCGACGGGCAGAACGCCTTCTGCGACGAGAGTTCGCCGGACGGGCTGTCGGATATCTGCCGCAGCTACGTGGCGGGCATCCTGGAGCACGCCAGGGCGTTTTCAGCCATAACGAATCCCACCGTGAACTCCTACAAGAGGCTGGTCCCCGGTTTCGAGGCCCCCATGTCCATCGCATGGTCCCACAAGAACCGCTCGCCCCTCATCAGGATCCCCGCCAAGAGGGGCATATCCACCAGGATAGAGCTCAGGAGCCCCGATCCTTCCGCGAATCCGTACCTGGCTCTGGCGGCGGTGCTCTCCAGCGGCCTCGACGGGATAGAGCGGGGGATGGTACCGCCGGAGCCCGTGGCCTCCAACCTGTACGATATCACCGAACAGGAAAAGACCCAGCGCAACATAAAGATGCTGCCGGACAATCTTAAGGAAGCCATCGACCTTCTGAAGGAAGACTCATTCCTTATGGACGTGATCGGGGAACACGCGAGAAAACAGTTCATCCACGCCAAGGAGATGGAGTGGAACAAGTACCGCACCCAGGTGACCGAATGGGAGATCAGGGAGTATCTGAGCAAGATCTGAGAAGCTCTGAAGGATCCTGCCGCTTCCCGGGGGAGGACGCCACGCCGGATTTGCAACTGAGGGATCCGCAGCAGAATGGAATAATTCGTTAGAACAAAACAGTGAGCCCGGTACGGCAGGACCGTATCCGGGCTCACCTTTCGTGTTCCGAAAGGGCGGTAAAAAAAGAGCTGTCCTTTCGGGACAGCTCTGATGGTCCGTATCTACCTGGTCGCGACCTTGTCGTAAAGCTTAATGGAGTACTTCTTCTCCAGCATCTGCCATGCCAGCTCGTCCGGCATGAGCTCGAAGCTTCCGTCGTCGATCTTCGCCGAGGATGTGATCTCCTCCATCTTGTCATAGATGTACTGGGACTTGTTCGCGGAAATGTACATTTCCTTTATGGTATCGTAATCCGCCTCCAGAGTAAGGGGCTCGGTCCTGTCGTAGACGTACACCAGATGATATCCGTACTCCGTGGGGATCATTCCCTTTACCTCACCCACCTGCATCTCAAAGACGGGCTCCGAGAACGCCGGGACCATCCTGCCGTAGGTGAAGCTTCCCAGATCCGCCGCTTCCAGGATGGATTCGTCGGTGTTGGTGGATGCGGAATACTTTTCGAAAATCTTCATGAAGCCCTCGGGGGTGAGCTTGCTCTCCTTTTCCAGCTCCTTGGCCCTCGCTTCGTCCTCGGTGAGGATGTGATAGGCGCTTACCTTTGCCTCGAAGGAGGAAGGATTGGATTCGTAGTAAGTCCTGATCTCATCGTCGGTGGGCGCAAAGCCTTCTTCAATGAGATCGCTGACCTTGCTGTACATGGCCATGACCTTCCCCATCTGGGTGCGGGCTTCGGCCACGTCGTCCCCGGTAAGGAAGAACTGCTGATAGTAGGAATTGAGAAGGTCCTCTCCCATGTAGTCCCTGATGATGTCGAAGGTGGATGCTCCCTCCTCTATCTCCTCGTCGGTGAGTTCTATTCCCTGGGAGAGCCCATAGTTGTAAATGGCGTAGTAATAGCTGTAGTATACGTCCTTGAAATCCTTGAAGGAGCTCTTCATCTCGTCGACGCTCTGGGGGAAACTGTAGGACTGAAGGTAGTTGTAGAACAGCATGTTCACCGCGTAGTAATAGAATTCCTTCTGGCTGATCTGGGTGCCGTCCACGCTGAAGGCGCTGACTCCGTCGAAGAGATCGGTATGGTCGGTGTTTTCGGAATAGTACGTCTCTGAATCGATGCTCAGCTGCATGTAATCCTCCATGGCGGAGGCGAAGCTCTGCCCGTCGAACCCGTAGCGGGCCAGAAGCTCGTCATAGGCTCCGTCCGCATACTGTTCCTTCAGAGACTCGATGTACTCCTCAGCATCTTCCTTGGCGGTATGTTCGTGTTCCGTTTCCAGTCCCTTTTCCTGCACGTAGGCCGACATGGCCTTGTAGGTGGCGAACTGCTTAAGCAGGTCGCTCTTGTAGGATGCCACGGATTCGGCCTCGGTGGGCACGGTGTATCCTCCGGCCTCGGTCAGCAGGCAGGCCACGTTGTAGAAGCTGAGGAACTGCTGCTTTGTATAGTCCACTCCTCCCACGCTGGCCACGGTGCTGAGCAGGTCCTTCTCCGTATTGAGGGAAAGCAGGTCGCATCCGCACAGGGAAACGCTCAGGACTGCCGCCAGCAGGAAAACGAGTATCTTTCGTATTGTCTTCATGTTAATCACCTTTCAAAAACAAGTACTTTATATTATATTCCTAAAACCATCAGTTGCAAACAAGTGATTCCATTAATTCGCAGCAGGTGTCCAGCACGCCCTCCAGGCGGCGGACGTCCAGCAGCATCTGGGTGCGCTCCTGCTTCTGTCTGAACCGTACGGGGTATGAATTCCCCAGCTCCGAGAGCTTCCGGGGATCATAGCTGACGTTCCCGTCGAAGGTGAAGATCACCTGGGAGTGGTCCTGGTCTATCCTGACGATGCCGCCCCGGGAGGCCAGGGATTTGATCATGGCCACCTTCAGAAGGTCCAGAGTAGGCTCCGGCACGTCGGAATAGACGTCCGTCAGTTCGTCGATGACCCTTTCCATGTCCTTTCTGTCCTCGATAAGGGCGATCTTGCGGTAGGCCAGGATCCTCTCCTCCTCGCTTTCTATGTAATCCTTGGGGATGTATGCGTCCACCCTGAGGGCCACCTCGCATACCTTCGGGGGCTCCTCGGGCTCCTCCCCCATGGATTCCGCCACGGCCCGGGCCAGGAGGCGGCAGTACATCTCGTATCCCACGTTGGCGAAGTGCCCGCTCTGATTCGCTCCCAGGATGTTGCCGCTGCCCCGGATCTGCAGGTCCCTCATGGCGATGCGGAAGCCGGAGCCGAAGCGGGTGAATTCCTTGATGGCGTCCAGTCTCTTCCTGGCGTTCTCGTTCATCTGCTTGCCGGGATTGTAAAGCATGTAGGCGTAGGCCCTGACGCTGCCGCGGCCAACCCTTCCCCTGAGCTGATACAGCTGGGAAAGGCCCAGGCGGTCCGCGTCCTCTATGATGATGGTATTGGCGTT
>JAGACT010000132.1 GCA_017613995.1 Eubacteriaceae bacterium | reverse complement strand
TACTTATGCACGGCGCGAAGGATGGTGACTACTTCCTTCTGTGTGGGAAGGGGGATGGGTCCGCTCACCTGAGCTCCGCTCCTTCTCGCGGTGTCAACGATCTTAGTTGCGGCCTGATCCATTACCTGATGGTCGAAAGCCTTGAGTTTGATTCTCATCTTCTGATTAGCCATTAAAACCTCCTGTTTGACATAGCGGTCTTGACTTTGGATACCGTGCCGGGTGTTCCATTAACCCTTGCCGTGTTGAGCACAGATCCAACCGCTCCATTCTTGATGGCGCTGGCTCCGCGGAAATTACCTGCCCGGCGGCAGCAACCTCCCGCATCATCGCTCTTTCAGAACTGCTCCAAAAGCGCAGCAAAACGCGCCGCGATTTGTCGCAGCCTTACAATAATACTAGAAAAGGTCCATAAAGTCAAAGCTTTTTTGCTATTTTTTCATTTTTTTGCCGCTGCTGCAGACCGGGGGGCCCAGAGGGGCCTTGCAGGGGATGATTTTTTGTATCCGGGACTGCGCGAACAAAAAATCCGGCCCGGAAAAGGGATAAATATGAAAAAATCACGGTCCGGGGACAGCACGGAGGCCTGGAATACTATATAATATAGTCAATCAACCAAGGAGGCATTATATATATGAAGAAGTTTATACAGGAATTCAAGGAATTCGCCGTAAAGGGCAACGTTATGGACATGGCCGTCGGCATCATCATCGGCGGAGCGTTCACCGCCATCGTCACGTCCCTGGTCAACGACATCATCTCTCCCCTTATCGGCCTGCTGGTCAAGATGGATTTCAATTCCCTCACCGCCACAGTTCTGGGAGTGGAGATCAAGTACGGCGCCTTCATCATGTCGGTCGTCAACTTCCTTATCGTGGCCCTCGTGCTGTTCTCCATCATCAAGGCCATGAACAGGGCGTCGGAACTGATGAAGAAAAAGGAGGAGGAAGCTCCGGGCGCACCCACCACGAAGATCTGCCCCTACTGCAGGAGCGAGATCGCCATCGAGGCCACCCGCTGCCCCCACTGCACCAGCGAGCTTTGAGATTTCCGCGATCCCGGGACCGGATCTTTCCGGTCCTTCTTTTTTGCCCGTTTTCGAATGAAACCGTGCTCATCGTATTTCTCATAAAGTCAGGTTTATTTTATAAAGCGATCTCAATTTATACTTATATATATAAGGCGGTCTCTTTTCCCCCGGGGGCCTTCAGGTCATATATGCCTTCATATGACCACAAACCGTTTGCATTTGACCTTTCAGGATGTTAAAATGTGAATGGACCGCGTTTGGTCCAAATACTTGCTTTCAAAAATTAGGAGGAAAAAATGAAGAAAGTATTAGCACTTCTGGTCGCAGTTCTGCTGGTATTCTCATTCGCAGCATGCGGCGGACAGCAGAAGACCGAAGCCAAAACCTACAAGGTAGGAGTCACCATCTACCAGTTCGACGACAACTTCATGACTCTTTACCGTAATGAGATGGAAGCATACTTCAAGAGCCTCGAGACAGATGCTGTTAAGTATGACGTAACCATCGTTGACGCAGCCAACGACATGGCAACCCAGGTCGAGCAGGTCAACACCTTCATCGCTCAGGGAGTGGACGTTCTGATCGTCAACCTCGTTCAGACTTCCAGTGCCGAGCAGGTCACCAACCTCGTTGCTGAAGCCGGAATCCCCTGCGTTCTCATCAACAGAGAGCCCGCTGAGGAATTCATCGGAGAGAACATGTGCTACGTCGGAGCCGACGCGCGCCAGAGCGGAACCTATCAGGGCGAGATCGTTGCTGAGCTCGAGAATCAGGGCGACATCAACGGCGACGGCGTTGTCAAGTACATCATGATCATGGGCGACCCCGAGAACACCGATGCACAGTACAGAACCGAGTACTCCATCAAGGCCCTCGAGGATGCGGGAATCAAGGTTGAATGCCTCTTCCAGCAGACCGGTAACTGGGCACAGGACCAGGGTCAGGAGCTCGTAGCCAATGCTCTGGCCAACTTCGGAAACGACGTTGAAGTAGTCTTCTGCAACAACGACGCCATGGCACTCGGTGCATTCCAGGCCATCCAGGGCGCCGGCAGAACAGTCGGAACCGACATCTACCTCCTCGGAGTAGACGCTCTTACCGAGTGCTGCCAGATGGTCCTTGACGGAACCATGACCGGTACCGTTCTTAACGACCACATCGCTCAGTCCCACGCAGCAGTCGACGCTGCCATCGCTTATCTGAACGGAGAGACCGTTGAGAAGTACATCTGGGCAAACTACACCAAGGTCACCGCGGCCAATGCTCAGGAGATCCTCGACATCCTTCAGTAAACCAAACGTAAAACTTTAGGGGAGATTGCGTGCACCCTGTGCACGCAATCCCTTTTTAAAGAAGCATCAGAAAGGACACACAAATGTCTGAATACCTGTTGGAGATGACAGACATCTCAAAATCGTTCCCCGGAGTCAAGGCCCTGGACAACGCATGTCTGAGGCTGCGTCCCGGGACCGTCCACGCCCTCATGGGTGAGAACGGTGCCGGAAAGTCGACTCTGATGAAATGCCTTTTCGGAGTGTACACCCGCGACAGCGGCACGATACTGTACGAGGGAGAACCTCTGAACGTACACAATACCCATGATGCCCTGGTCAGGGGCATTGCCATGGTGCAGCAGGAGCTGCAGCCGATCCCCGACCGTTCCATCGCTGAAAACATCTACTGCGGCAAGTATCCGGTAAAGAAATACCTCGGGATGAAATTCGTGGATCACAAGAAGATGAACGAAGACACCCAGGCCCTTCTGGACCGGCTGAACATGCCCTTTGACGCAAAACAGAAACTCGGGACCCTTTCCGCGTCCCAGATGCAGCTCGTGGAGATCGCCAAGGCGGTTTCGAACAACGCTAAAGTCGTAATCATGGACGAGCCCACCTCCTCCCTTTCCCTGAAGGAAGTGGACACGCTTTTCGATATAATCCGCACCCTGCGGGATCAGGGCTGCGGGATCATCTACATTTCCCACAAGATGCAGGAGATCCTGGAGATCTCCGACGAGGTCACCATCATGCGCGACGGCCAGTACATAGGGACCTGGCCCGCCTCTGAGCTGTCCACGGACGACATCATCACGAAGATGGTCGGAAGGGAACTGACAGACCTGTATCCTCCGAAGATCAGTTCTCCCGGAGAGGTGGCCTTCGAGGTAACGGATTACACGTCCATTGACCCCAAATCCTTCAAGGACGTCAGCTTCTCCGTCCGGGAAGGGGAGATCCTCGGAGTGGGCGGCCTCGTGGGCGCCCAGCGCACCGAACTTATGGAGGCGATATTCGGCCTGAGGTCCCACACCACCGGAGAAATAAAACTGCACGGGAAAACCATTAAGATTGCCTCCCCCACCGACGCCATATCGAACGGCATCGCCCTCCTGACGGAGGACCGCAGGGGAAGCGGGATCTTCGGGGTGCTGTCGGTGGAGGACAACATCAGCGTGGCCTCCCTCAGGGACTATCTCAAATTCAGGGCATTCCTGGACGAGAAGGCCCTCGCGGAACTGACAGAGGAAAACATTGGAAAGCTTTCGATAAAGACGCCCAGCACCAAGACCCAGATCCAGAACCTTTCGGGCGGCAACCAGCAGAAGGTCATCGTAAGCCGGTGGCTGGCCAAGGACCCGGATATCCTTATAATGGATGAGCCCACCAGGGGCATCGATGTGGGAGCCAAGTATGAGATCTACTGCATCATCCGCGATCTGGCAAGGGAAGGCAAGAGCATAATCATGGTCTCCAGCGAAATGGGAGAACTCATCGGCGTAGCCGACAGGATCATGGTGATGTGCGACGGAAGAGTGTCGGGCTTCGTTTCGGGAGACGACATGAACCAGGAAAAAATAATGGAGCTGGCAGTCAGCTTCATGTAAGGTCCAGGAGAGTAAAAAAATGACAAAGTCAACGAAAAAGATAACAGGCGCGGATGTAAAGGGCTTCATCCTTGACAACGCAGTCATCATCATGATGGTGGCTGTGGCGGTGGTCGTCGGGATACTGCATCCCAACTTCATATCCGCATACAACTTCAAGAACCTGATCTCCAACACCGCGGTGAGATTCATCATCGCGCTGGGAGTGTCGGGATGTCTGATCACGAAGGGCACGGACCTTTCGGCGGGCCGTCAGGTCGGTTTCGCGGCCTGCATAGCTGCGACCCTCCTTCAGAGATCCGATTACGCCCAGAAGGTATTCACCAAGCTGCCCGAGCTGCCCATAGCGGCGGTGGTGGTCGGACTCATCATCGTGTTCTCGCTGATCGGTCTGATCAACGGACTCATTATTGCACTGCTGAACGTACCTCCCTTCATCGCCACACTTGGTATGCAGACGGTCATCTACGGCTTCTGCCTGGTCTTCACCGGAGCACAGCCCATCGGCGGCCTGCGTACGGATTACACCAATATCTGCTCGGGTTCCCTTTTCGGTATAACATGGATACCGTATCTCGGAGTCATCGCACTGTTCGTCGGCATTCTGATGTGGGTGATGTACAATAAAACGCCCCACGGCAAGTCCATCTACGCCATAGGAGGCAACGAGAACTCCGCGGAGGTCTCCGGCATCAACGTAAGGAAGGTCAAGATCATGGTCTACATGACCGCGTCCGCCCTCTACGCCCTGGCGGGATTCCTTCTGGGAGGAAAGGCCGGCGGAACCAGCGCATCACTGGGACAGGGCTACGAGCTCATCGCCATCGCAGGCTGCACCATCGGCGGCGTTTCGTCCAACGGAGGAATCGGTAAGGTCGGCGGCATCCTGGTGGGCGTGCTGGTCTTCGAGCTTCTCAAGATAGCCATGCAGTTCATGGGAGTCACTACGGCCTACACCTACGTGGTACAGGGTCTCGTCATAGTGATCGCGGTCGCCTTCGATATCCGCAAGTACGTCGCCAAGAAGTGATGGAAAAGGATAAGAAGGAGCAAAGCGGCATAGACATAAACTACTATGCCAGGAAAAAGGAAGAGGTCTACGACAGGCTCAATCTGTCCCTGAGGCAGATAGACCTGATCATAGCCGTACTCGTCCTGCTTCTGATAGCGGCTATCGTCGTCGGGAGCCTGAAGGGACGGGGGATCCTTTAGAAGATCCGGACAATGCCAAGCGGGGAGCGCTCACGCCTCCCCGCTTTTATGTATGCAGTCTTCATTTTTACTCATCTCTATATACTTATAGTATTCGTTCACCAGGCTGCGGTATCCCAGACGTTTCATCTCATCGTAGCTCACGGCCCTGTAGTTCATGTTCGAATGCCTGCCCGTGGCGATATATCTTATCTCCTGCTGAAGATAGCGGTCCACCTGGCGCAGGGTCGCATCGGTGGTGATCCAGGGGAAGTACCAGGCCGCCCAGCAGATCTCCCCGGGCTGGGTGCCGAAGAATTTGCGGTCGAACTTCCTTATCATGACGCTCAGGGCCGCGGGGGTCTCCACGTCCTTTCTGAGCATCCAGCGCCTTATACTCCTGGCCTGGCGCCGGATCCGGGCCTTTATCTTTCTGAAGGCGACCTGGGAAAGATCCACTTTCGGGGGATCGAAGCCGAAGCCCAGAAACTCGAAGCTCTCCCCCGGCAGGTAAAGCCTCTCCTTGGCGCGGTTGACCCTGAGGTGCCGCCTCTCCAGCATGTCCTCCATGTTCTCCTTCACATACCTGTAATCGTCCATGTCACTGCACAGCACCATGATATCGTCTGCGTAGCGGAAGTAGCGGTATCCCTTCTCCGAAAAGAAGCTGTCCATGCCCCTCAGGTAGAAGTTCGCGAAGAAGCCGGCGAAGGGAAGCCCGGGCATGGCGCCGGGATCCTCCTCGATGACGGTGCCTTCGAAAATGAATCGGTGTTTCGTCAGGATCCTTTGCAGAAAGTCAGTCAGGGCCCGGTCCGGTATCTCTTCCTCCAGCTCGGGTATCAGAATGCTCTGATCTATGCTGTTGAAATAGGATGAGATGTCCAGCTTGTAGATGTATGAGTCCCTCAGATCCTTTATCCGAAGAAGCCTCGAGAGGGCGCTTTTGGAATTCCGCTCGCCGCTGAAGGAGTACAGATCCTTTCCGAACAGATACGAGTACTCCGCAAGCCTCCAGTTTATGAACTTGAGCAGGCAGCCCGTAAGGCCGGGATAATAATACACGGTCCTTTTCTCCGCTTTTCCGGTCTTGGCCACCAGCTTTTTTACGGGGATCCGTTCATGGAAGCTTCCGCTTACGATCTCTTCGTAAAACGACAGATACAGCTTTTCGTCGATGATCTTTTCCAGCTGCTGTCTGAAGCGTTTCGGGAAAGACACCTTCTGTTCCCTGTCACAAAGAAACGCTCTCCACAGCTCTTCCGATCTGACGTCATCGATTATGCCCATAGCAAGGCCCTCCGACAGAAAGGGCAAAGGAACGGTTTAACCGTTATCCTGGATAACGGTTTTCTACGCGCATAAACAGCCGGAGACAGGCAGCTGTGTCTTTTCTTGTCCGGCCGCAGCTGCGGACTGCTGCCCTCCCTTTGGGATATCCTTTGCCCGTTTATATTTTACAGTTTATGCGGCCGGTTTTCAACCAAAACTGACGCTGGGCAATGTGCAGAGATTCCAATACAAACGAATACCTTGTCTGTGCCTGACATCCTCAATAACTTTCTCTTCTGGCAGAAAAAGGTGACGCGGGTATTCCTCGTCACCTTATGAATTGCTGAACAGCTTCAGCTGTGATATCAGCGGTTTCTCAGATAATCATAGACTGCGAACACATTCTCTCTTCTCTGGTCATTTGCGTGTTCGATCATCTTGTTGGTGCAGTACATATATCCCGGCCCCATGCCATCAACCAGTTCCTTTGCCTTGTCGACGGCCTCTGCAGGAGTATGGTACTGAAGATAGGTCTGAGGATAGTATGCGAAGGCTATATTGGGCATTGCCTTCCTCATCTCAAAGGGATCGTCCAGTTCGAAGTAGCAGGTGATTACCCCTCTGGGTACTTCGTTGAAGAAATCCGCGAGCCGCAGTCCGCTGGCTTCGATGAACATCAGGGCCTTGCCTTTCTTTTCCGCAAGGATTCTGAAGGCTTCACCCCATATGCCATTCCACATGAAGCGCTCGAACTGCTTCGTATTCATGATGGAATGTGTAAGAAGCACCGCCCAGTCCTCATATGCAGTATTGCCCCTTGGCGAGTCACAGGCATCAGAGATGGCCTTAAGGAATCCCGGGGTCATGATGCGGTTGTATTCGTCGATCACTTCCGGCTTCCTTCTCATGTCAGTGGAGAACGCTTTAAGGCCCCTGTAATACATCGCGGGGCTCTCAGTAGGACAGATGGACACGGCCTTTACCGTTGCCGGCACACCGTACTCCTCGTTCATTATCCTGTTTATCCTGACCGCATAAGCGTTGAACTCATTTACCGCCCTGCACGCGTCCTCGATCTGCCCGAAGGTCAGACCATCAGGGAACGTTATCCTTGATGCTTTGGTCCAGCAGTATTCCGTCGGATTCTCAGCATATTCAAGAAGGGCCTCCGCAGAACCGAAACGGTCTTCGTCCACAGCCTGGATGTTCCCGCTCTCCTTTTCCTTCATCTGATGCTGGGAATGCCCCAGCGTCGCGTTTATGTTCATGTTGTTCCTGGTACCGATATCGCAGCACAGGTCAGGATCGTAGCGTTCCTGATGCTCTCTGACTACCTTTTCCATCAGATCCCAGTTTGTCATGATCTCCCATGGAGTCGGTTTAGGCTCTATCTCCGTATCCAAAAACTTCCATTTAAACAAATTCTCAAGTATCGGCGTCTTCTTCTGCTCCACGAAGTTCGCCACATTGTCTAGCATCTGCTGCCTTTCAGCTAGTTTAGCGAGAGCCTGTTCCTTATTCATGTCAATCCCTCCCATGTCCTTTCCTAAAGGACGAAATTCGCCACTACTTCCGCAAGAAGAGCTTCCTTCAGTTCAGTCGGAAGTGACGTGACTGTAGCAGATGAATTCCCGTTCGCGATGCGGTCGCTCATCTCGCCCTCGATATTCAGCGCTTCGAGTACCCTTCGATACCCTTCCATGGTGAATTCCACCTTTTCGTTCCTGTCCAAAACGTTTTCCTCCCGTAACGCTAATTGTATATATATTATAAAATATAATAATATATATTTATAAT
The DNA here is from genome assembly GCA_017613995.1 of Eubacteriaceae bacterium. Lineage (GTDB taxonomy): Bacteria > Bacillota > Clostridia > Eubacteriales > Anaerofustaceae > RUG14186. The sequence goes on along the minus strand of JAGACT010000132.1, from coordinate 109 downwards.
ACAATTTATTTATGGTAATAATAAACTACCCCGGGGCAAGCCCTCAAGTGTCCACTGGACACTTGCCTCGCTTCGCGAGCGGGGTATTCTAGGCCAGACGGTTCACACT
>JAGACT010000131.1 GCA_017613995.1 Eubacteriaceae bacterium | reverse complement strand
GACCAAAGCGGTCCACACCGTATCCAACAGCGACGGCATAGATAAGACCCTCGAATACATGAGGGAAGTGGACGATGGCATCATCTTCACGAACCTGGTGGACTTCGACATGTACTACGGCCACCGCAACGACAAGGAGGGCTACGCGAACGCCCTCAGGGAATTCGACAGCCGCCTGCCGGAGATCACGTACCTTCTCCGGGACGAGGATATCCTTATGATCACCGCGGATCACGGATGCGATCCGTGTATGATCGAAAGCACCGACCATTCCAGGGAACACGTTCCCATCATCGCATACAAGAAAGACGGCAAGCATACGGACCTTGGGATCAGGGATACCTATTCCGACGTGGCCGCCACTGTCTGCGAATACCTGGGTACCGGCAGCCCGATGTACGGCACCAGCTTTCTATCCGATATAATCTGAAACCACTGAATGACGGCCGCCTGCGCGACCGTCATTTTTATATCCTCATTCCGCGGTTTCGCTGCATTGCGGTCTTAAGATGTGTAAAAAAAGAAGCCCCTGCGGGGAAATACCGAAGGGGCTCGCCGACAGACGGGATCTGATGGCTCAGATACTTCTGCACCATAATCTTCACAAATAGAAAGTGACCTCCGATTTGCAGCACCGTGGATTTACCCGATTAATTGGAGGTCCTGTAAAAAAACAGAATCAGGGATTACCGCATGCAAATGAGGTCACTGATATAATACTGCGGATCGGTCCGGATGTCCATACCTGGAACCGGATTATTCGTATCGCAAAAACAGTTTTTCAGTCTTCCTCGTAGTCTTCTTCGTAGTCTTCGTCGTCATATTCGTCACTGTCTTCATATGTCTCCTCGTCCGTATCTTCGGATGGAGTCTGCGGTACCGGAGCCGCTCCTTCGGCTGCGGGGGTATATATCACCGTATCACTGTCGAAGAAGATATCCGTCGTATAGGAAGACACTATCGCCCAGCAGGGCAGTACGAGGCTCGATCGGGGATTGAACTTCCATGAAGCGTTGTTCAGTGCCTGGGATGAAATCTTTCCCGTGAAGGCTCCGGGACGGTAGATTATGTACTCGGCTCCTCCGACTATGCCTACGGGATCCGCGGGGACCACATAGTATCCGTTAACGTCGTAATGGGCAGTGGTCTCCAGTATCTCCAGATGCTTCAGGGTAGCCCTGAATGAGTATCCGTCTATACTGGTGATATCGGAGAAGACTCCCCTGAAAAGGCACTGCTGGATCGTTCTGGTTCCGTCCTGGGAATAGGAATGATAAGTTCCGTTGAAGCTCCCGTCCGGGAACATGTCCAGTTCCGTGGCCCAGGTGCTTCCCTCATCCGTGAGCACGAAGTGGGAAGGCAGGTTTGCCAGGAGCTGGGACGGGCTCATAAGGCCGCTTCCCTCCCCCGTGAGCACCATTAGCTTTTCTATGGCGTCGTCACAGTTCATGGCAGCGCTGCTCAGAGATGCGACCTTTTCCAGATATCCTCCCTGCATGTCCATTAACGCGCCTGAGGGACTGTTCATGTCCATCAGTACCAGGGTCATCCCTGAACATATCTTTTTATATGCCTTCTGATAGGCGTCCTTTGTGACTTCATTCTCTCCGGAGTAGTACTTGTACAGATACTCGCTGGTGCCGTCCGACAGGGTGGCGGCGGTGCCGACACAGTACAGGACCCTCTCCAGCCTGACGGTCCCGTCCTCCGAACTGACCAGCTTCAGAAAGGACGTCTCTATGGCTGAAGAATGCCTCTCGCTCAGAAGGAAGACGTCGGAGCCCGAGACGAACATGCCGCACAGGTCGTAGCAGTAATCGGAATACAGTTCCTGGGTGATCCCGCCCTTTACGGTGCAAATCGTCAGAAGCCTGACGTAATCCTGGCTGTTGCTGATATAAATGAGTTCCGGCACATTGTCCTTGTTTATATCGTAGATACATACCGTGGGAAGGAACTGCCTTGAATCCGTCGCCGAGCTGACGTTCAGGATCATCGGCCTGTCGGTGCGCAGCACCGTAAGGTAGCTCTGATATACTTCCTTCAGGCTGTCCTTGTAGGGCACTTCATACTTTGATCGTTTCTGCCTGCCCGGCAGGAGCAGCAGGATCATCGCGACGATAAGAAGCACCGCCACACCGATGCAGATCCACCGTATGGTCTTCTTTTCAAGCTTCTTCTTCTCCTTATGTGCTTCTCTCTTCTCCGTTCTGTCCCTTTTGCGCCGGTCTTTCTCCTCCCTGGAAAGAGGAGCATCATTTTTACCGTCATTTTCATCGGGGACACCGGCGTTTTCTTCCGTCTCCGGGGTCTTGGAGACCGCCTTCTTTTTCTCGGGCTTCAGTTCCAGTATCCTTTTCGCGCAGATGGCCTTGAGTTCCTTAATGAAGTCCTGGGGCGAACTGATCCCCGAGAGCTTTCTTGCGGCTTCCTCGAACGTCTTCTTGCTGACCAGGGCGCACTGCTCCTCGGTAAGCCCCTCATTGCGGCAGATGGCTATAAGTTTGGGGTTATATATCTCAAAGACCTTCTCAAAGGCTTTCCGGTCTCCCCGGGCTGCCTTCATGATGAGCTCCCGCTCATCCTCATGTTTCTCCATTTTGTTTTCTGCTCCCATTGTGTCGTCTTCAGTCATAGATTATTCCGAACCCGTCCAGTATCCCCTTGAGCTTCTCCTGGGAGGACAGGCATACCTCCATGAGCAGGGACGGATCCATCTCATACTGTATCAGGGCTCCGTTGAAATCGTCCTGACTGTCCGTGTCTATTATAAAAGGCAGATAGTTGTTCTTCAGGCATTCCTTGAAGGCGATGAGCCTCGCTATCCTGCCGTTGGAGTCCCGGAAGGGATGGATGCGGATGATGCCCGCAAACAGGTCCACGATGTCCTCCAGGCCCTTATCCTTTTTTCTGTTGTAGGAATTGACCAGCTTTCTCATCCTGTCGGTAATGTCCTCGTTGCCTCCCAGGCCCAGGATGCCGGAGGTATACTCCCCCACCTGGTACCAGGGATTCCAGCTGACGGAGGTGCATACCTTCAGTATAACATGCAGCTGCTTTATAGTATCCTGATTGAGCATCGAGTCGCAGTGATCGATCATCATGTCTATGCACCTGAAATGATTGGATACTTCTATGATGTCGTCCACCTTCAGGGATTCCCCCGCGGTATTGATCCTGTTGTTCTCGAAGATCTCCTTCACCTGCTCGAGGCTCAGGGAGCTGCCGTCCATGGCGCAGGAGGAATAGGTGAACATGGTCATCAGATGATGGTAGATGCCTCCCAGGATCATCCTGTCCTTTTCCCCCTTGAGGCGCTGCTTCAGATCGGAACTGATCTTCTGAGGCGACGGCAGCCTGCGGGGCTTCGGCAGATGCACCGGGATGAGCCATCGGTTGTTCTCCATGAAAGCGCCTTCGACTCTTCCTTCCTCGCAGTAGCGCCTGACCATCCGCTCGGAAAGATCCCATTTGACAGCCAGATCCTTTACGCTTAGATATTCCATGAGCCCCCTCCTTTCCGAATATGCAGCCTGTTCATCACAGAGCCTGCCTTACGCCGGGGTCCTTGTCGTCCGCGTAATGTTCCACTATATCGTCCAGACCGCAGTTTAGGACAACGCATATCTTCTCCAGGGTCACCAGGGGGACCGACTCGTTCCTGCCCAGCTTTGCCAGGGCATTCGTGGTGATCCCGGCCTGCCTTCTCAGCTCGGAGCGGGACATGTTTCTGTCTATGAGCATATGCCAGAGTTTGTTGTAGGACCGTGACATTTTCTACCTCTTCAGATACATTATTAATCGATGTTATTATACCATTTTTTCTGTAAAATTTCAACTATTAATGTAATATTTCAATCGAAAAATATATCAAAAAAATGTCTGATTTTTAGCTTTATTACTGGCTTTTTCCCTGTTATCCTGTCCGGATAACCTCTATAAGTAAAGCTTATACCTATATTTGTTATTTTTTATCATAAACGGAGATGTTGTTGGGAACTGACCAGTAAAAAAATGAGAGAAAAAAGCAAAAATCACCGTTCAGGGGCTCCGGAAACGATGTCCTGGAAGCATTTCGCGGTGCCGAATATGCGTGAAACCGGAAAATGTTTCGCAAAACGAAGAAGGCTTAAGGATATTGAAGGGATAAGGCATACCCCTGAAGGAGGTGCATTCCAGCAAAAAAAACACCTCGTTTCAAGGTGTTTTCCAGCGCTGCCTACTTTCTGCCCGTGGAGCCGAATCCTCCCCGGTCCGGGGTCCCAAGTTCCTCCACTTCTATGAATTCCGCTTCGGGCTGGTTTTTCATGAGACGGAACTGGGCGATGCGATCCCCCTTTTCCACCACGGTATCCCTGGTGGCGTAGACGGGCATCCTCCACAGGTCGTTGTCCCCGCAGTAGCTGTTGTCCACGATGCCTATGCCGTTTGACTGCAGCAGTCCGAAGTTCTTGAAGGTGGAGCTTCTCGGCACTATATGGGCCTCGTATCCCTCGGGAAGCTTCATGGCCACCCCCAGCGGGATAAGGGCAAAGTCACCGGCCTTGAGCTCTACCGTTTCGCTTGCGGCCAGGTCGTACCAGTCGCTGCGGCCCGCTACGAACTCGAGCCGCTTCACGTCGTCCGAGAAGTATTTTATATAGATCTTAAGCATTACTGCAGCTTCTCCAGTTCCTCTTTGTAGCGGGCCTCGTTGAATTCGGTCCCGTCCTTCTCGGCAAGGTACATCTCGTTGAAAAAGACAGCGGCGATCTTTTTCTTGGCCTCCTCCGGCCCGTACTTCGGTTCAAGCCTGTTGAAGGCCAGCTTAACGTATGCCAGCGGAAGGTTCTGCTCGGAACCGTTGAGCTGGTTGTCTATCACATGCATGATCGTATTCTTAAGCCTGGGATCGATATCCATAAATATTCCTCCGAAGCGGATATGTCCGCTGAGATATATGATACACGAAAGGCCTCTGGATTCAAAGGACCATCTTATCCGGAAATGACGATAGCCGGCCAGCGGCCGGCTGAGATTTAATAGATAGTACTGTTTACTGTGGATAGACCGCGTCCTGAGTGGCCTTGGTCCAGAACTCTCCCATGTCCGTGAGCTTGAAGAGCCTCATGGCGCCGTAGATATTCACTTCCAGATCCGTAAGGTTCAGGGAGACCGAGGCTTCCGTGCCGTCCGCAAATTCCAGCACCACGGAATTGTAGTTGTCCGTTACGAAGGTGTAGCTCTCCTCCCCTATTTTGATCTTCATGAAGCGGATTATCATCTCGTCCAGTTCCGGGGATGAGTCATAGACCGCGTAGCTGCGGTCTCCGCCGTGGTCGATGATGACTGTGAGCTTCACGGGACGGTTGACTCCCATGTTGTTGATGTACTCGTTGTTCACCGCCTGATAGAGGTATTCCCCCTGCTGGGGCACGTGCTTGGGAGGCAGCTCGATCTCGTCCTTGGTCTCGATTATGATAACGGACGCCTGCTTCACACCCCCCTGGCCTGGAAGCCTGAAGAGGTAGCTGAGCTCTCTTTCCTCTCCGGGAGCTATGGGCGTATCCTGCCCGTTGAAGCTGAAGGGATACTCGAACATGACGTCCCCCTTCGCGTCGTACAGAAAGATCTTTCCGTGAACGCTCATGATCCCGATATCGGAATCGTTTTTTATCACGACGGTCGCGTCCATCATGGAATAGTCATATTTGGAATCGTGATCCTCGGTGATGTTCGTAAGCACCGCTGTAACGCCCTGGGTGATCTTGCCCACGGGCTCGTCGGTCTTGGGTTCGTCCGTCTTAACGTCCACTTTGGACGCACATCCTGTAAGTGTCATAACAGCTATTGCCAGCAGTATCGCTGTCCCCTTCCTGAACATATTTCTACCTCCGTGCACTTATGCACCGATCATACCCTCTTTGTATGAGACGGTTCTGAAAAAACGATTAACGGCGGGTTAAAGTGATGCGAGCCTCTGATCCGTGCTGTCCGAACAGCTGGCGGTGATCTGGGTCCCCAGGGACTTCACGTTGCCCGCCTTGTCGTAGAGCTGGTTCGAATGAACGGTAACGCTGAAGCGCAGTTCTCCCCTGGCTCCCATGCGTCGGGCGTCTTCCTCCGCCATTTTCATGGCGATCTTCTTCGCTTCTTCCACGGCCTCCGATTCCTTGGCAAAGCACTTCACTCCGTCGGGCAGGTACAGTACGTAGTTGCCCTGGATGTTGTAGGAGGTATTGGCGGATACGGACAGGGTCACCTCACTGGTAATGTTGGAGAGCACCGCCCCCAGAGCGTTGGCCACTTCCGCGTTATCAGGTATGACGCAGGGGCATCCCAGCTTCTGTGCCACCTTCGGCAGGAAAAGATGGGTCGGGGCCCCGATGCCCACCAGAGTGAAGTCCGCCGTGAAGCCTATGCCGCAGAAGCCATCGTGGTCCCAGCTTTCGTGTATGAGATCCATGATCTGCTGCCCGGGTTCCTCCTTGAACACTCCCGGATAGTCCCGGTTCAGCATGATCCTCAGAAGGTTGTCGTAGACCTTTCTTTCCACCAGTTCGTAGATGTCATCCGTAAGCCTGGAGAGGTCCTCATCGCACTCCGTATAGTCCGCTATGGCCCTGAGCATGTATCTTGCTCCCAGAAGGGACGCTTCCCTGTCATAGGAACAGAAGTCCCCCTTAAGATGCATGAAGTCCGTGGGGGTCATGCCGCAGCGCATGGCTATGCCCTCGGATTCCAGCCTTTCGGTGGGCATGAGAAGATAGTCTATGTCCGAACCGAATACGATGGGCCCTTCCCTGAGCATTTCCAGCACTTTTAACTCTTCGTCCGAATACACCGAAACGTCGGTGGGTTCCTTTACGAAGTACAGTGCCTCATACAGGGGGCGCAGCCTTATCTTACCGTCGTCCAGAAGCTTTCTGATGTCCTCCTTGATGGAAGGATATCTGACCGCAGCCATACACAGGGGCATCACCCTTCAAAACTTTTTTCATCTTTCGGGACCTCCGGGAGCCAAATTTTATGTGACAAACAAGTTCAGATTATAGTGGATATTTAAAATTTAACAAGCAGTTTTTTCGAAGAAAATTGGTAAAATGCTACACATGCTTTTTGGAGATGTACCCTGGTGCGTCTCTACACACACCCCTGTCGCTCCGCGCCACCCCCGCTACTTAGCGGGGGAATTAAGATTCTATCCCTTCAAACGTTAATGGGAAGTTTTAGATGTTTCTGGATAATTTTCGGAAATAAAGTTTTTATCTAAAGACCGCTCACGATCTTCCACTTGCCGTCTTCTTTGACGAATTTCATTTTGTTGTTTTCTGAAACTTT
>JAGACT010000018.1 GCA_017613995.1 Eubacteriaceae bacterium | reverse complement strand
GGAATTTGTGGGCGGAAACGCTGACCAGGTCGGCACAGGACAGATCCTGCGGGATCTTGCCGAAGCCCTGGGTGGCGTCAAGATGCACCAGGATGCGGCGGTCCCTCTCCTTTACGGCGCGGCAGATCGCACCGACGTCCTGGACTATGCCCGTCTCGTTGTTCACCCAGATGACGGACACTATCTTCGTGTGCTCGTTTATGGAGTTCTTCAGTTCCTCAATGTCGATCCTTCCCAGGCTGTCCGTGGAAAGATACGTTACGTCTGCTCCCTTCTCCTCCAGGTAGCCGCAGGTATTGGTAACGCAGGCATGTTCTATGCCCGTGGTTATGATATGGGTCCTGGTGATGTCCTCGAACCTGTCGATGGTGCCCTTTATGGCCAGATTGACGGATTCCGTGGCTCCCGAAGTGAATACCGGATCGAATCCGCTGAGGTTATGGATGGAAGTAACTTCCTCTTTTGCCCTGTCCACCAGCTTCATGGCGTCATAGCCGAAGCTGTGAAGGGCGGAAGGATTTGCGTACTGCGTGGTAAGAAGCCCGGCATAGAACGCGACGGCTTCGTCGTAGGGTCTTGTGGACGCAGCGTTATCGAAATAACAGATCATTTTACATCCTCTTTTTTCTGCTTTGCTTACTGCAATTAAGTATTATATCCCACACAGCTCGGTTTGTGAAACGATTGAAATATTATTGTCCGGATTTATTGACTTTCCAATCTCGTTTTACTATAATACAAAAAGTCACAGGGGTATAGCTCAGTTGGTAGAGCATCGGTCTCCAAAACCGAGTGTCGAGGGTTCAAGTCCTTCTGCCCCTGCCATTTTTTTACCCTGTTTCCCGCCCCGACGCGGGATATTTTACTTTTTGGCTTCAAAGCGTTATAATACACCTGTTAAAGGAGCAACGATCATGTACAGGATACTAACACCGGCATCCGCCGTCAGCGTCAACTCCAGGATCGACCGCATATCCCTGGCCTTCGACCTCGCAAACGAGATCACCGCTGAGGAATTCGACGGAGCCATAGTAATAAACAACCACGCGGACACCATCCGCAACCGCGCGAACCTTATCGTAAAGAGCATGTACGACGCCTGCGACATTATCGGAAAGCGCCCTTTGGGCCTCAGGCTGTCCGTGAAGACCGCGATACCCATGTCCAGAGGCCTGGGCTCCAGCGCCTCCTGCGTCAACGCGGGAGTGATGCTGGCGTACCTCTTCAACGGAATGGGCCTCAAAAAAGGCGACATCCTCAGGACCGCCAGGATGCTGTACCCCGATGACGAGAACCTGGAAGCCAACCTCTACGGAGGGCTGGTGATAAAGGACGGATCCGGAACAGTCACAAAGGTGAACGTGAACCATCCCTACGTGTTCACTCTCATCATCCCGGATTACAAGGTGCCCCAGTCCAGGGCCGATTCTTCCCGCACCGGAGAGATATCCTACGATACATACAGCGAAGCCGCGGCCCTCTCGAACCTCTTCACTCTCGGGCTCACCTCGGGCCAGAGCCGCCTGGTGAAGCAGTCCTTCGACGGATCCGGCGTCTTCGATCCCTCGGGCAGCATCAGGGAAGCAGAGGAGATAAGAAAGATCTGCACCGACGCGGGAGCCCTGGGAGTGTTCGTCTGCGGCGACGGCCCCGCCATGGCGGCCGTTAGCGGCGACGAGGAGCAGGCAAGAAAGATCAGAAGCGCCCTGTCGAAGTCGGATATCGCTGCCGCGGTAAAGAGCACCACGGTATGCAATTCCGGCATCGTCTGCGACGAGTCGGTATGATACAGTTTCAAAAAAACAGGGACATGATCCGGTAAAGATCCCGGTTCATGTCCTTTTTGATAGCTTTTGATCCGTTTTCTCAGTTCTGGGGGCTTTTCCCGATATGGACCCTGTCGAAGACGAAGTTCAGGATGGTCTTGTCGGAAAGATCCGCGGGATCGTTTCTGACTTCGCTGATCTCCACTTCCACGTATACGGTCTTCCCGCTGGGGGCTTCGAAGGGCATGTAGGCCTTGTAGCACTGACAGTACTGCCTTACGGTGGTGCCGTCGGGCAGAGGAGTTTCCTTCTCGTACTGGGCCCTTACGTACTTGGCAGTGTAGCCGGAGTCGCCTGCGCTCCTGAGAGCCGTGGTAAAGAAGGTTCCTTCGATTATCTTTCCATCAAGATCCTCGTCCAGATCCTCGAGGAAGGCCGACAGCCTCATCTCCACGGTGGCCTTGTCGTAGTCGTAGAACGTGCATCTTATATTGAGCTTCTGTCCCCTGGGGTCCGATCCCATATCCGCCTTGCTTTCCACGAACCATGTGACGTATTCGCTGTCGTTGTACACGTCCTTCATCTCGCCGTAGGTGTCCGTAAACAGGGACGCAATGTACGCGATGGACGCCCCCGTCTCGTCGGAAGCGATTATGAAGCTCTTTTGCTGCACCGAGGCGTAGGATGAGTAGATCATGTATCTCGTGGAGCCCTTGTAGGGCATCTCGGTGGATTCATGGGTGTCCCAGTAATATTCGGGCCTGCTCTGGGAAGGCTGCTGGGGATCGTTCTGGGCGCTCCCTCCCCCTTCCTCCTTCTTCCCGCAGGACGCGAAGGAGAAGATCATCACAAGGGCCGCCATAAGGCATATGAATCTGATAAAAGGTCCTTTTCTCAATTGTTCACCTTTCTAAAACAGTTTTTTGCCGCTCATAAGAGCCATAACCTTTTCGGAATCGGTGCTTCTTACGATGATCTGACCGGGCCGGGATGCCGGAACACTGTCCGAAACGATCACTTCCGCGTCCTGCGGGCTGTCGCAGATCTCCGTGGCGGCATCGGCGAAGAAGCTGTGCATGTTTATTATGTCGGTGGTGTTGATGTAGCGCACCAGATAGAACAGTGAGCTGCGGCCCGCTACATGTTCGGAACCGCTTCTCGCCATGTTGAGCCACACGAAATCCATTCTCTCCAGGTCCAGGGCGAACAGGTACGCGAAGGTGGATTCGCAGTTTATGGCAAATGAGCTTTTCACCGTACGGGGCTCGAACACTTCGCCGCTGTCGCGTCTGTCCCTCAGCATGTATCCCGCGGTGCAGACGCACTCCGAGAAGTTCATCTGTGAATACACGTTGTCGCAGAACACCATGTACCGAAGAGACGGATACCGGATCCTGACGGAATCCGGATCTATGTCGTAGTACTCGCTGCCGCCCTTGTAGCCGCTGGTCTGGTCCCCGGAATACGTCACGGCATCGGACTGATTGTCCGCCATGGTCCTCCAGGAGAATTCGACCTGGTCCCCGTTTTCGGTGAGGCCGATTACGGAAAGGTCTATGTCGTTGACCTTTTCCCAGTACGTAAAGGCCCTTATCTTTTTGCCTTCCGGCAGATGTATGCGGCTGGAGGTGTTCATGACCCCGTAGCCTCCCTGCTGGGACGCCTGGGCCAGGGGAAGTCCCACGTCCTTCATGGCGGGATCTATGTATACCCTGCCGAGGCGGCCTCCGATGGCATCCCTGAACCTGCGGGTGATCCGTTCCGACAGATACTGCTGCTGTCCCAGGCTCAGAACGCTCTTTCTGGCGTTCATTTCGTCCTCCGTCTCCTGGTGGACCGTGCTCTGACCGAAACGCGTAAAGGCAAACACCCTCCTCCTGAGGGGATAGCGTATGCCGTAACGCACCATCAGCTGTATAAGGATCAGCAGGTTCGAGGTATCGGCGCATTCCAGGATGTAATCCGTGTCCGAGGGATCCGCAGAGCGGGACACCATATAGTCGAGCTTTCTGAGGACCTCACCCGGTCCCTTCCTCTCCCTGAGGATATCGCAGGCTTTGCGGATGTCACCCTGCGCCATCGCCTTTTCGAAGGCGGAATATACGGAGACGTTCTCCCCTCCCCTTATGGCATTGACGAATTTCTCGCCTGCTTCGTCGAAGGCTCTGTAATGGATGTGATGCAGCAGTCCTGCCCAGCGGTCCCTCTTCTCGAAGCAGTCTTCGGTATCGATCCTGCCGCTTCTGATCAGTTCGTCGATCAGAGAAGCGACATAACGCCTGTCCCGGTTTTTCAGGTTGAGTTTCCTTATGTCCTCGCTGCCGTACTCCCGGTAGTTCAGATCCGTTACGGCACGGATAACGTCGGAAAGGCTCATATATCGGGCATAGGACAGATCCCTGGTGTCGTTCATCAGCATTACCGCCGTATTCTTTGAAGCTATGCTCCCGGGTTTGAAAAGGCCTTCCCTGATAAGAGAAAGCACCAGCTGGTACTGGGAGTCGGAAAGGGGCCTCGATGAATCCATAAGGGAGGATGCGGTCTCACGGAGCTTCTCTGCCGCCGCTTTCCCGTCGATTATGATAAATTCCTTCGGCTCCACGTCTTCCCGGAAAGCGTCTCTTTCGATGGATTCCTCCAGAACGGAATGTCCGGGCTCGGAGAAGTCACCCAGGCCGTAGGTCCGGACATAATGCAGCACCTGGTCGAACAGGAGCTGGTCGCTGCTGAGCTGTCTGACGCTGTCGGGGAAATGGCGGTAGAAAGGCTCGGGAACGCTTATCCCCAGCATCTTCTGGCAGTAGGATATATGCTCCCTTCTGGCCAGCACGGCGCCGTCGGTGACCCTGATGGCAAAGTAGCGGGCCAGGGAGAACAGGGTCTCGAAGGCTTCCCTGGGCTCCGGAGCCCCGTCGCTGACAAGTATGCCCTTCGTGAAAAGATAGTTTCTGTAGATATCCTTCAATGTACGCCTCCAAAAAATGGCCGCAGACGATATTGCCGGATTAAAACCATGAGAAGAAGTAAACCCGGCTAGCTGCCGTACGACCATTGTTATTATACACCGACTGTCAGGTTTTCACAAGTGGGTTTTGTTCATCGAGACTGACAAAAACCACTTCAGAGGGATTGAAAAGCCGCGGCACAGGCGTGGTGCTGTTGGAACAGCCGGCGCTGACCACCAGACGGCCGTCGTAGACGCCCTTAGTGTACTTCGGCCACAGCCCCTGTCCCGGTGCATATACTCCCCTGCCGAAGAACCTCCACTGACCTCCGTGGGCATGGCCCGACAGCACCAGGTCCGCGCTCTTTATTATCGGATACCATTCGTAGTATTCCGGATGGTGGCACATGAGGATGCGGTATCCGGACAGGGATGTGAAACTGTCAAGAAAGTCCGAGAAATGGGGCCTTCTGATCCCGTCGGGATTTTCGTATCCGGTGGAACTCATGCCTCCGAGAAATACGTGCTCTCCCAGGGATACCCACCGGTTGTCCAGCACCTTAGTTCCGGTCTTCGATATCTGTGCCAGGGAGCGTTCCCCCAGTTCCTTTTCATGGTTTCCCAGGCTGAAATACGTGTCGGCGGTATCCGCGAAGGCCCTGAAGGTGTCCAGGACGCCCTGTGTCAGGCGGTCATGGTGCATCTTGTGCATGATGTCCCCCGCCACGCAGATGATATCGGGATCATTCTCCCTGAGGATCCCCGTGACCTTTTTCATGTTTCTTTCATGTATGTCGCTCACCAGGGCCAGTTTCATCTTCGGGCCCCCGAGGTGATAATAAACGCTCTTCATGGTTCGACTATACCATCAAAAACCTTGAAGATCCCATAAATTATCCATAATTAACCGGCAATTAATAATTCGATGCCCCGCTTATCCTCTTTGCGAGCGGGATGAAATAGAGTATCATTATCCCGGAGGCGGACCCCATGCATAACTTGAGCGCGAAAAAGATCATAACCTGTGCCTTCGCAGCATTTTTGATCACGAACACCCTGGTGAACCTTTTCGGAGGCTATTTCAATCCGGGGGACTTCGTCGTGTATTTCATGTCGATCCCCTCTGTTCTTGTCCTTGTGCCGAATCGTTTTACCGGAAGGAAGATCAAAAGGATATGCGAGATCCTGCTTATGGGGCTTTTCATCCTTACTGTGATGTATACCGTGTTCCTTTACGGAGCCTGCCTGGCCCTGAGGCTCTCCGGAGACGAGAAGGTCGGCCTGGTGCTGGGAGCCTCCCTGGTGGACGACGTACCGGGACCGGAGCTGTCCCTTCGCTGCGACGCCGGATATCTCTGGGCAAAGGAGGACCCGGAGAGGATCCTTATCCCCACCGGAGGCACCGGTGAAAAGGACCATGTCTCCCAGGGGGAGGCCATGGGAGATTACATGGCACAGCGGGGCATAGCCCCTGAAAGGATATATCCCGAGTCCAGGAGCGTCAACACGGAACAGAACATGAAGCTCTCCCTGGAACTCATGAGGGAGCTCGGTTATACCGAAGAGGAACCCATAGTCATCATATCCTGCGGATACCATATCTTCCGTTCCTGGTGCTACGCCCGCTGGGCCGGCTTCGAAAACATCTCGGCATATCCATCCCGGGTAAGGGTCTTCGCCCTGCTGCCGGACATGTACCGGGAGGCCATGGCCACGGTCAAGCTGCTTCTGAGGCTCACGGGGATCATGAAGCCCGCGCCCGTGGCGCCGTGAGGCCGTATGACCGTCTGCATTCAATTTTGTATTGACACGTTATAAATATTGTGCAATAATGTGTACGGAATTTATAAGGAAAGGAGGCGACCTGCATGAAATTATCAGCACCCACAAAGGTTTCATTTCTGATCGCACTTTGTCTTATCATCGTGGGCCTGCTGGCCGAGATCGGCGTAGTCGGAGCTCTTTCCGGCATCGCTTTCTGGCTTGAATTCGCAGGCGGCGCCGTCCTCCTCCTTGCAACACTGTTGAAGGGGCTGTAGACGGGAGCT
>JAGACT010000130.1 GCA_017613995.1 Eubacteriaceae bacterium | reverse complement strand
GCAGAGCCATCACCTCCGCGGGGAACTCCTCGCCCGTCATCCGGGGCAGAAGGCCCAGCACGTCCATCAGCTCCGTATACAGGGCGGAAGTCTCGTCCACGGCCTTCTTCGTGCGGGGCACGCTCACAAAGGTGTTGGCGGCACGGGCGAGATCGAACAGCACGCCCAGGGCGTCCGCCGTGTTGAGGTCGTCGTCCATGGCCTCGTTGAACCGGGTGCGATAGCCCTCCAGCGTGTCCAGGAAGGCCTGTTCGTCCGCGGCGGCCTCCGGGGCGATGGACGCCTCCTTCAGCCGATCCAGGGCGGTACGGAGCCGCTGCAGGGCCACGGCGGCCTGCTGGATCAGATCGCGGGAGAAGTTGATGGGGTTGCGGTACTGGACGCTGAGCATGAACAGCCGCACTACGTCCAGATCGTACTCCTTGGCGATGTCCCGAACGGTGAAGAAGTTGCCCAGGGACTTGCTCATCTTCTGGTTGTCCACGTTGATGACGCCGTTGTGCATCCAGTAGTGGGCGAAGGGCTTGCCCGTGGCGGCCTCTGACTGGGCGATCTCGTTCTCATGGTGGGGGAAGATCAGGTCCTGCCCGCCGCCGTGGATGTCGAAGCTCTGGCCCAGGATCGACATGGACATGGCGGAGCACTCGATATGCCAGCCGGGACGGCCCATGCCCCAGGGGGAGGGCCAGGCGGGCTCGCCGGGCTTCTGCCCCTTCCAGAGGGCGAAATCCAGGGGGTCCTGCTTCTCTTCGGTGGGATCGACCCGGGCGCCGTTCTCGAGATCGTCGATATTCTGACCGGACAGCTTGCCGTAGCCGGGCCAGCTGCGGACGGAGAAGTACACGTCCCCGTTGGGGGTGGGGTAGGCGTGGCCCTTGTCCACCAGGGTCTTCACCAGGTCGATGATGTCCTGAATATGCTCGGTGGCCCGGGGGTTTACGGTGGCCCGCTTCACGCCCAGGGCGTCAGCATCGGTGTAATACTCCTGGATGAAGCGGTCGCCCAACTCCTTGACGGTGATGCCCTCCTCGTTAGCGCGGCGGATCATCTTGTCGTCGATGTCGGTGAAGTTCTGCACGAAGGTCACCTGATACCCGCGATATTCGAGATACCGGCGCAGGGTATCGAACACGATGAAGGGGCGGGCATTGCCGATATGGAAAAAGTTGTATACCGTGGGGCCGCAGGCGTACATGGAAACTTTTCCCTCCTTCAGCGGCACGAACAGCTCCTTCTTCCGTGACATGGTATTATAGATGTACATGTAATACTCCCTTCTTCCTCGACCAGCATGGCTGATCGCCTGTTTGAACTGTTAAATTTAGAAAATTATATGAAATTTATATGACGTTGTCAATCCGAATTTGACTTATGGCCGGAAGGAGAGTACAATACATCATATACGACAGCATGGTTATTTCTTGTGTGACGCATGTATTTGCGGCGAGTACTTTTTATCATGAAGGAGTTATGGATGAAACGCAGGATCATATCTTTATTTTTCGCGGTGTTGCTAATGCTGCCCTCGGCCTTTGCCATGGCGGCCACCACACCGGTGATCATCACTACGGACGATGTGCGGGGCAACGTGGGCGACACGGTGACGGTGACTCTGAACGTCGAGATCGAACCTCCTAAACTGGGACAGACCATGGACTCTCTCCAGTTCGTGCTGGAATACGACAGTGCGACTTTGGAGTTTGAGGGTATACAGGAAGTCTACCAGGATCGGATCAACATCCTTGGCACACAGTATCTGTGCAGCGTGACCACAAAGGCCGGCGCGGTAGCTTTCACAGCAGCTGCCACAGACGGCGCCACAGGCAGTGGCGTGCTGATGCACGTCCGTTTCAGGATATTGTCCCCCGTCAGTACCATGCTGGTGCTCAAAAAGGTAGCCTATTCCTTTGTGTCCAAGAGCGGCACCAGTCAGGACCGCCGTCAGGGAGGGACCATCAATCTGGGCCGCATCACCGGACAGAGCGTACCCACCACTATTATACCGGAGACGCCAGGCCCCATGAGCACACCGGAGCCTGCCTATACCAATATTCCAACGAACGAACCTCGTTTCCCTGTGACGGAGGTGACCATGGCGCCCGGGGCTAACCCCACGTCGCAGCCGGAGAAGGAGGATAATGACATCCTAGCTTACATAGTGTTCGGATTGTTCATCGTGGTGGCTATCCTGATTTGTGTTGTGTTGGCACTGATGCTAATCCGCCGCAGTAGAAATAAAGCAAGGGCGGAATATTTTGAAGAAGATGATGAGTATGATGATGAATACGAATCTCGTCCGATAAAGCGGCGGCAGTACAAGCGGTACGAGGACGAATTACCAGAGGAGGAAGAAGACGAGGAGGACGAGGATGAACCGCCCATCCGGATCGTGCGCAGAGGCAGCAAGAAGTAAACAGCACGGAAAAGGTGACGGTCCACGGACCGTCACCTTTAGTATATACAGGAAAATATAACTTAGTAGACCGTCACCTTGAATCCATCCGTGTACAGGTGAACGTTGCCGTTGGCCGTGCGCAGCGTGGTGATGTCCAATGTGCTCAGGGCATCCAAAGTCTTTATGTCGGCGGGATTCTTCTCCGAGTCCGTGATGATGGCGTACTGGGGCAGGGAGAGGGCCAACAGGGTGGGCACATGCTTCTGCCACTTGCCATGACAGGGGAACTTGATGATGTTGCAGCCCAGCTCATACCCCTGATAGCACAGGTCCTTGAGCCAGCCTCCTTCCGCATCTCCCATGAACAGGAGGCGAATCTGACCGAAGGCGATGGCAGTAACCAGGGACATCTGATTGTCGTTGCCCTTCTCCGAGTCGTAGACCTTGGTGGAGGCCCAAACGGTGAAGGCGGCCCGGCCCAGCTGGAAGGTCGTATCGGCTAACAGGCGCTCGGTCGGTATCTCGTGCAGTTCAAGGGCCGCATCCATGCTTTTGTAGAGCTCGCTGTCCCGCACATAGTCCGGCAGAAT
>JAGACT010000017.1 GCA_017613995.1 Eubacteriaceae bacterium | reverse complement strand
TGCCTCCGCGTCCTCTATCATGGTCTTCGCGATGCGGTCCTTTACGCTTCCCGCGGGGTTGAAGTACTCGAGCTTCACGAGGACGGTGGCCTCAAGCCCCAGTTCCTTTTCTATGTTCACCACCTCCACCAGGGGGGTGTTTCCTATGAGTTCCGATGTTCCCTTGTATATCTTTGACATTCTTTTTCTTTCCTTTCCTTTTTTATACTGCGGCGAATCCCTTTTCCAGGTCTTCGATTATGTCGTCTATGTGCTCCGTGCCTATGGAGAGCCTGATGGTCGACGGTGTGATGCCCTGTTCTGAGAGCTCCTGCTCACTGAGCTGTGAATGGGTGGTGGATGCGGGATGGATGACAAGGCTCTTGACGTCCGCCACGTTGGCCAGCAGAGAGAATATCTGAAGGCTGTCTATGAACTTCCAGGCCGCTTCCTTTCCTCCCTTTATCTCAAAGGTGAAGATGGAGGCTCCTCCGTTGGGGAAATATCTTTCATACAGCTCGTGGTCCGGATGCTCCGGCAGGGAGGGATGGCTCACCTTTTCCACCTTGGGATGCTTCGAAAGATACTCTATGACCTTCTTCGTGTTCTGGGCCTGGCGCTCTATCCTCAGTGACAGTGTCTCCGTGCCCTGCAGCAGCAGGAACGCGTTGAAGGGGGAGATGCATGCTCCGGTGTCCCTCAGGATTATCGCCCTGATATAGGTCACGAAGGCCGCGGGACCCGCAGCCTGCCAGAAGGACACTCCGTGGTAGCTGGGATTGGGATCCGCTATGTTGGGATATCTTCCGGAGGCCGCCCAGTCGAAGGTGCCTCCCTCCACGATCACTCCTCCGAGGCTGGTGCCGTGGCCCCCTATGAACTTGGTGGCGGAATGCACGACTATGTCGGCTCCGTGCTCTATGGGTCTGATCAGATACGGCGTGCCGAAGGTGTTGTCTATGACCAGGGGAAGTCCGTGATCATGGGCAATCTTCGCAATGGCGTCTATGTCCGGGATGTCGCTGTTGGGGTTGCCCAGGGTCTCCAGGTATACGGCCTTTGTGTCCTCCCTGATGGCTCCTTCCACCTCGGCCAGATCATGGGCGTCCACGAAGGTGGCGGTGATGCCGAATTCCGGCAGGGTGTGGGCCAGAAGGTTGTAGCTTCCTCCGTAGATGGTCTTCTGGGCTACTATGTGACCGCCTCCGGCTGCCATGGCCTGAATGGCGTATGTGATGGCGGCTGCTCCGGACGCCACCGCCAGTGCCGCGGTGCCTCCCTCCAGTGCGGCTATGCGCTGTTCGAATATCTCCTCCGTGGGATTCGTAAGTCTTCCGTAGATGTTGCCTCCCGCCTTCAGGGCGAAACGGTCCGATGCGTCCTGGCTGTCGTGGAATACGTACGACGTGGTCTGGTAGATGGGCACTGCCCTGGAATCGGTGGCGGGATCCGCGCTTTCCTGTCCTACGTGAAGCTGAAGTGTTTCAAATCTGTAATTACTCATTTTTTTATCCTCCTGAATATAAACCTCAATTGCAGCAGGGCATTAAAAAATGCCCGGGAAACAGTTATCTCCCGGACATATGGCATATGCGTTCATCGGTCAGTGCCGACATCGGTTCGCATCGGAGCATACGGAGAAAGGCCCCGCAGCTCCGGCCATATCTGTCCGGGAGCAGAGCATTCGACACATCATCTTACGGATATATAATGCCTTGTTATCCATAACTCTCTCCGAATGTTGTATTGGGCACATCATAATACTATTCGCATACTATGTCAATAGGTTTTTAAAACTTTTCTGAAAAATATATTCGGGCTGAAGTGAAAAAATATATCCGCATACCGTTTTAATGGGTTTTTGTCATAAAACAGTTGCCACTTCTCACAGGTGCGACTATAATTGAGATGCCGATATCGATCGGCCCGATGATCAGGGGCGGAGGAACAGATTATGATCTCTACAAGAGGCAGATATGCGCTGAGAGTTATGACGGACCTTGCGAAAAACAGCAAAGGGACATACGTTCCCTTAAAGGACATAGCTGCAAGACAGGGCATTTCGAAAAAATATCTTGAGATAATAGTGCGGGACATGGTCGCCGGGAATCTGGTGGAAGCCGCCAGCGGCCGGGGCGGGGGCTACCGCCTTATAAAAGCCCCCGAGGAATACACCGTATGGGAGATACTCAGGATTACCGAGGGCCCCATGGACACTGTGGCGTGCCTTTCCGAGAACGCTAAGGAGTGCCCCATGAAACAGACCTGCCCCACCCTGCCGATGTGGGCGGAATTCGATGGTATGATCAAAAACTTCTTTATGTCAAAAAAACTCACGGACCTGATCTGATCAGGTCCGTTCGGTTATTTTTCTGATTTATCAGCTCCTTTTCGGGGTGCTTTTCACTTCCTGCTCTATGTCCACCATCTCCCCGAGCCTAAGATCCCATTCTTCCGGCTCGAAACGCAGGAACATTCCCGGGGTGAATGTCATCTCACCCACGTATATCCTGCCCTCCACGTCGTAGAGGTCCACCCTGACGAAGGGGAACGGCGCGGACAGGGTGCGGCATATCTCCTTCATCTTCTCAAACTCGGCGGGAAGTTCTATGTTTTCGGAAGAACCCTTTCCCTTCCTGGCGAAGGGAAGCACCTCTCCGTTCTCATCCACGAACACCCGGGATTCGTCGGGGCCCGAGCGGCCCGATACTATCAGCGCGAATTTGATCTCGCCCCGGCTGCAGTAGAACTTGTAGTCGTCAAGGCCCTTCTTCTCGTCACCGATGAACTCCTCTATGACTATCAGGGGCTTTTGAAGCTTTTCGTCGGTGACGCACATGTTGCGGTAGTAATAGATGTTCCAGGGATACAGCCAGGAGGAGTATATCGCCCTGATGCGGTCGGTGTCCAGGCTTTTTCTGTCCTTCACGATCATGACCTTTTCAGCGCCCCAGCCTCCGTTGAGCTTTGCCACGAACCGCTCCGGAAGACTGTCGAAATCTATGTCCATGGCGTTTTCGTAGGCGCCTATCATCGGGACCACATGTTCCTCTCCGACCCTTTGGGCTATCCACTCCTTCGCTTTGGCCTTGTCCGCGGCGACGGCGATGTCGGGATTTTTGTAATTCAGTGCCAGCCAAATGATCTTTTCGTTCAGGGTCTTCGGATCGTCCAGGTTCGGAAAGTACCCCAGCTGCTTGTAGGCTCTCTGCTCGCAGTGGATGCGCTTCAGCTCATAGGTGATCTTATCCTCCGCCAGAAAGGACGTGATCGGGGTGTCCGCGTAGTAGCGGTACATGTCCTCCGGCCTCTTTTCGGGGGGAGCGTACTTTTCCTTTCTGTAGCAGAACTCGAAAAAGAAGATATGTATGTAATGCCTTTTATATCCGTCCCATATCTCCGTATGGAGCTCATAGGGAATGCGGAATCCGCCGATGGCGAAATACCTTTTGTCCTTTACCTTTATCTTTCCTATAAACATCTCTCAGTCCTCTGTCACAAGCTTCCGGGGAAGTATGATCTTTTCTCCGAGGATCATGTCCCACACCGGCGGGTCGAAAGGAAGGATGCCCCCTCCGGAATAGAACGTCATCTCCCCCACGTATATCCTGCCGGTATCTGTACGGTAGAAATCCACTCTTACGAAGGGATGGTCCTTTGCCAGGATCCCCCCCAGCCTGAGCATCTCGCCGAAATCCTCCGGGATATCCGGCGGGGGGTCGAGCGAGGGCTTCCTCCCGTAGGTGAAGGGCATGGGCTTAAGAAGATCGTCAAAGAATGTATATGTCAGGCCTTTGCCAGAATAGCGGTCGGTGGCGATGAACATGTAGATGAATCTGCCCCCCGAAAAGTACAGCTTGTAATCGTAGAGCTGCTCTCCGGTCTGGGTTATGAACTGCTCGGCGTAGATCGTCAGGGGAACGTGACGGTAGGCCCAGTTGAAGTACTGCCAGTAGCAGTTGCGGTCGGGACGGCTCCAGATCTCGAGAGTCCTTCTGACCTTATCCTCGTCGAAGGAGGACTTGTCGTCCACGATGATGTTGTATCCGCTGCACCAGTTCACCTTCAGCACGAAGCGCTGTGGCAGTTCGGAAAAATCCACCTCCGACGGGGACTGATACACCTTTAACACCGGCACGGTATAGCCCTCCCCCAGCAATCCGTCCACATGGCCCTTCATGGCGTACTTGTCTGCGCACACGCACATCAGGGGATCCTGATAGTACAGCTTGAGCCACATGATCTTCTCGTTGAAGCTGCGGGGATACTCCAGATCAGGGAAGTATCCCACCCTGTCGGCGAATTCCCTCTCCAGTATCTCCCTGCGCTTTTCGAGGGTGAGACTGTCGCGCATCCCGTAGTGTTCCAGCTTGATGTTTCTTTTCTTTCTTTCTTCTGAAACCATTGACCTCCAATACACATGCCGGACCCCTTGGGGTCCGGCGCAGGTGTCTTTGTAATTACTTTTCCAGCTCTGCCGCTGCCTGTTTGAGAAGTTCCCTGATGGGCAGCTTCTGGGGACAGGCGTCCTCGCACTGGCCGCATTCGGCGCAGTCGGAGGGTTTTCCGTGGCCCCTGGTGGCCATGCCGAAGCCGAAGGCGGCGTCGGTTCCCGGGAACTGCTTCTTTTCGTTCATGACCGCAAAGATGTTGGGGATCTGGATATCCTCGGGGCATCCGTCGGTGCAGTAACGGCATGCGGTGCACTGTATCAGCTTCAGGGAATTGATGACGTCCCTGGCCCTGAACACGGCCGCGGTCTCCTCTTCGGAAAGGGGAACGAAATCCTTCATGTAGCTGACGTTGTCCTCCATCTGAGCCATGGTGCTCATTCCTGAAAGGACCATGAAGATGTTCTCGAAGCCCGCGGCGAAACGGATGGCGTAGCTGGCGGGGGAAGCGTCTCCCAGCGCCTTGAACACCGCCGCTGCCTCGTCGGCCATGTTGGCGAGCTTGCCGCCCTTGACGGGCTCCATGACTATGGCCTTCTTGCCGTGCTTTGAGATCACGTCGTAGCAGGCCTTGCTCTGTACCTTTTCGTCCTCGTAGTCGAGATAGTTGAACTGGATCTGAACGACTTCCAGCTCGGGATACTCGGTCAGTATCCTGTCCAGGACCTCGGCGGTGTCATGGAAGGAAATGCCCACGTGGCGGATCTTGCCTTCCTTCTTCAGCTCGAATGCAGTCTCATAGGCCCTGCAGCTCTTGTATTTGGCGAAGTTCTCCTCGTTCTGGGCATGCATGAGGTAGAAATCGAAGTACTCGACTCCCGCATCCTTCAGCTGCTGCTCGAAAAGGGGACGGATCTCCTCTTCGCTGTTGAAGTTGAACTTGGAAAGCTTGTCCGTCAGGATGAACGCGTCCCTGGGATAGCGCTTTACCACCGCTTCGCGGATGGCGGTCTCGCTCTGGCCGCCGAGATATACGTGGGCGGTGTCGAAATAATTGAAGCCGCTCGCAAGGAACAGGTCCGCCATTTTAGTGAACTGTTCGATGTCAACCTTGTCGCCGATCATCGGCAGCCTCATGCAGCCGAATCCGAATTTCTTCTTTACTCTGTCCATTAATCAACTCTCCTTCATTGTAGTTTTTCAGTCGAAAGCGCGGGAAAAGCACTTTTCCCGCCCCTGCTTATTGCTTTATCGTCTGTATATATAAAATTATACACAAAAAAACACTCCGTGTAAATATCGTTTTTTTCGCCGACAATAGGCATTTTTTAATCCCCCCCGGGGGGATAGATTGAAAAGAGGTCCTCATATTCATTTTTTATTCAAAATGCTTCGGGTTTATCTCTCCGGGGAGTGAAAAAACGGCTTTTTCAAGTATTAAATATACCCCGCCGGGTGAAGTTTAACCGGGACTTCGATTGAACACGAGCGAGGTTATATGATACAATTATTACGATGAGAGTACTGTGTATTCTGCGTTAACGCGGGGTTAAATGCAGAATCACTGCTTTTGCGGCCCAGGAAGGCCGCACAACCCAATATCCTTATTATTAACCCACATATTTTTTAAAGGAGGCTACAATGGAAGCTGAGAAAATTCTCAATGACAGAATTGAAAAAGCAACACAAAACCTTATTCCGCTCGAGAAGATGGAAGAAGAATACGCCAAGCTGCTCGAGAACGGCGCGAAAAAGGGCGCTGACAGCTATCAGCAGAGGGTAAAGAATCAGACCCCTCACTGCAAGTTCGGTGAAGAAGGTATCTGCTGCAGGATCTGCACGATGGGTCCCTGCCGCATCACCCCCAAAGCACCCAGAGGCATCTGCGGATGCGACGCCCACGGCATCGTCGCCAGGAACTATCTGAGATTCACCGCCGGCGGAACCGCAACCCACTCCGACCACGGCCGTGCCATCTGCCACACTCTTTATGAAGCAAGCGCAGACGGAAACTATAAGGTAAAGGATCCCGAGAAGCTGCTGCGCCTCGCAGCGGAATGGGAGATTCCCACAGAAGGAAGAGACATTTACGACATCGCTCATGACGCAGCGCTGATCGGTCTTGAGGAATACGGAAAGCCCTTCGGATTCCAGAGATTCATCGACAGGGCCACCCCCGAAAGGAAAGAGACCTGGATCAAGGAGGAAGTCGCCCCCAGAGCCATCGACAGGGAAGTTGCCACCGACCTGCACATGACCCATATGGGATGCTCATCCGAAGCATACGCACTTATCAGACAGGCTCTGAGAAGCGGTCTGTCAGACGGTTGGGGCGGATCCATGATGGGAACCGAGATGAGCGACATCATGTTCGGAACCCCGATGCCCATCGACTGCGAAGCCAACCTCGGAACCATCAAGGCTGACTACGTCAACATCATGGTACACGGACACGATCCTTCGGTTTCCGAGATGATCATCTACTACTCCGAGGATCCCGAAATGATCCAGAAGGCAAAGGATCTCGGAGCCAAGGGCATCAACGTCGTAGGCGTATGCTGCACATCCAACGAAGTAGCGATGCGTCACGGCATCTCCATGGCAGGCAACTTCCTGCAGCAGGAGAACTGCATCCTCACCGGTGCCATCGAAGCCTGCGTCGTCGACGTACAGTGCATCTTCCCCGCCCTCGGACCCCTGAGCAAGTGCTTCCACACCAAGTTCATCACCACGAGCGAGATCGCCCGTATGCCCGAGAGCCAGTTCATCCAGTTCGATCCGCATACCGCCGGAAGAGACGCCAAGAAGATCGTCGAAATGGCAATCGAGAACTTCGCCAACAGAGATCAGTCCGCAGTCTACATTCCCGATATGAAGACCAAGGCCACCGTCGGTTATTCCTGCGAAGCCATCGTCAAGCAGCTCGACATCGTCACCAACTCCTTCGTCGATGAGCTCGGCACCTACAAGCCCCTCGTCGAGTGCGTTACCTCCGGCGTTCTGCGCGGAGCCGTCGCAATGGTCGGATGCAACAACCCGAGAGTCCGTGCGGACCTGGCACACATCTCCCTGATGAAGAAGCTGCTCAGAAACGACATCATCCTCGTTCTGTCCGGATGCTCCGCACAGGCAGCCGCCAAGGCAGGTCTCATGTGCAAGGAAGCCAGGGAAGTCTGCGGCGCGGGCCTCAAGAGAGTCTGCGAGCTGGCTGACATTCCTCCCGTACTCCACATGGGTTCATGCGTTGACATCAGCCGTATGATGCTGCTGGTCAACTACATCGCAAGAGACTGGGGTATCGACGTTCCTCAGCTGCCCATCCTCGGATGCGCGCCCGAGTGGATGAGTGAGACGGCTGTTTCCATCGGCAACTACGTCGTCGCCACCGGAATCGACACCTTCCTCGGAATCATCCCCTACACCTCCGGTTCCGATCTGGTCACCGACATCCTCTGCGGTAAGAAAGAGGACGGTGTACAGTCATGGGTAGGAGCGCAGTTCTTCTACGAGACCGACATCGAGAAGCTCGGCGACATGATGATCGAGCGTATCGAAGAGAAGAGAAGAGCTCTGAACATATAATCATTCAACGACAGTTTAGGAGAATTATCCACCATGAAGATTGCTGTAACGGGAAAAGGCGGAGTCGGCAAAACGACATTCACCGCGATCCTGTCAAGACTTTACGCAGATGAGGGCAGAACGGTCCTCGCCGTGGACGTTGATCCCGACGCGAACCTGGGCCAGGCTCTGGGGTTCTCCCCCGAAGAGCTCGCCGAGATAGTGCCCATCTCGCAGATGAAGGACATGATAAAGGAACGCACCAATTCCCAGGATTCAGCCTTCAGCACCCTTTACACACTGAATCCGAAGGTCGATGACCTGCCGGAAAAGTATGCCAGGGAGGTCAACGGAGTCAAGCTGCTTACACTGGGCACTGTCGATGTGGGCGGCAGCGGATGCGTCTGTCCCGAGCATACCCTGATAAAGAGGCTCATAATGCACCTGGTCCTCAGAGCCGACGAAGTGGTCATAATGGACATGGAAGCCGGCATAGAGCATCTGGGCAGAGGAACGGCCTCAGGGGTGGATGAGTTCATCGTAGTCATAGAACCGGGAGCCAGAAGCATACAGACCTATGAGAAGGTCAAGCAGCTGGCGCTGGATCTTGGGGTGAACAGAGTCAGAGTGGTGGCCAACAAGGTCAGGGATGAGGAAGACGAAGAATTCATCAGAGAGCACATCAAGGATGATCTTCTCGGATTCATCCACTACAACCCTCAAGTCATAGACGCGGACCGCAGGGGAAGCTCACCCTATGACATCTCCGAACAGGCTGTCAGTGAGATAAAACAAATCAAAGACAGGATCGATTCCGATCTTGCGAACTCTCAAAAATAATCTGAATATGAGGTAAAAATACATGACACTTATGGACAGAGTCTTCCAAGGCTCAGATGATATGTATGAAATAGCGGTCAAAGCTGTTGACGAAGCTATTGCCAAGTTTGGTGAGGATGCCAACGCAGCACTGCCCAATACCGCATACTGCCTGCCCTGTCTGTATGCCTTCTCCGGTGAGAAGTTCCAGACCCTCGGTCAGGTCAAAAACGGTGCTCTGACGTTCATCAAGGACTTCATGACCCGTAATCTCAGAGTACATGACGTATTCACCAACGGTATCGCCACCGCCCTCAGCGCCGAGGTCATCGAGGCAATGAAGTACGTCATGAACAACGGCGAGAACCCCTACAAGGAGATCTGGGAAGGATATCACGGACATCTTTCCGACGCAGAGATCCGTGAGCTGGGCGTTCCCCTCGTTACCGACGCTATCCCCGGCGTTGCCGTTCTTATCGGACCCGCTCCCACCAAGGAGATCGCTGCTGACCTGATCAAGGGTTATCAGTCAAAGGGCATCATGGTCTTCATGACCGGCGGCATCATCGATCAGGCAAGAGAAGCCAACGTCAACATGAACTTCGCGATCCGCGTGGTTCCCCTCGGAACCGAGCTTCCCGCAGTTATCCACGTCGTCAGCGTTGCTATCCGTGCAGCACTGATCTTCGGCGCCATTCCTCCGGGAGATTTCGACGGCATTCTCAAGTACACGAAGGACAGAGTCAAGGCTATGGTCAACGCTTTCGCTCCGCTGTCTGACATGACAGTAGGCTGCGGCGCCGGCGCCATCGCCCTCGGATTCCCCGTCATCACCGACGAAAAGGAAAATATCTGGGCTATCCCCAAGAGCCTCGTGCTCTATGACGGATATGAGAACTACATCCCCGCTTCCATCGAGGCAAGAGGCATCAAGCTGAAGATCACGGACATCGACATCCCCGTATCCTTCGCTTCAGCCTTCGAAGGAGAGATCATCCGCCGTGCGAACATGCAGCTTGAGGCTGACGGTTCCAGAGAGGATTCCTTCGAGCTCGTCAGAACTCTGGACGCTTCCCAAATCGAAGATCACAAGATCGAAGTTATCGGTAAGGACTTCGACGAATTCGAGTTCGGCTCCAGGATCACCATGGCTACCGTCGTGGAGGTTGCCGGAAGAGCGATGCAGGATGACTTCGAGCCCGTTATCGAAAGAAAGATCCATGAGTACTTCAACAAGATGGAAGGCATCATGCACACCGGACAGAGAGAGATGATCCGTGTCCGTATCTCCGACGCGGCATTCAATGCCGGCTTCAGAGCAAGGCACTTCGGAGAGGTCCTCTGGGCTTCCATGAAGAGCGAATTCGATACCATCATCGACAAGCTCCAGGTCAAGATTATCACCGATCCCGCCATGGTCACCGAGCTGAAGAATTCCATCGCAATGCCCACCTACGAGAAGAGAGACGACAGACTCGCATCTCTGACCGACGAGAACGTCGACAGGTTCTTCACCTGCACAATGTGCCAGAGCTTCTCACCGAGCCACGTATGCGTTGTTACCCCCGAGAGACTGGGTCTGTGCGGCGCCGTTTCCTGGCTTGATGCTCAGGCGACCAACAAGCTCAATCCCGAAGGACCCTGCCAGCCCATCATCAAGGGCACGCCCATCGACGAGCACATCGGCAGCTGGGAATCCGTAAACGAGACCGTTCACAAGTATTCACAGGGCGCTCTGGATAAGGTTACGCTTTACTCCATCATGGTCGATCCTATGACCTCCTGCGGCTGCTTCGAGTGCATCTGCGGTATCGAGCCCATGTCCAACGGCGTACTTATCGTCAACCGTGAGTTCACCGGCATGACTCCTATCGGAATGAGCTTCGGAGATCTCGCTTCCATGACCGGCGGCGGAGTTCAGACTCCCGGCTTCATGGGCCACGGCAAGAACTTCATCTCCTCCAAGAAGTTCATGAAGGCTGACGGCGGTATCGAGCGTATCGTCTGGATGCCCAAGGCACTGAAGGAGACCGTTGCCGAGAAGCTCAACGCCACCGCGAAAGAGCTCTACGGCATCGACAATTTCGTTGACATGATCGGCGACGAAGAGACCGCTCCCGACGAGGAAACGCTGTACGCATTCCTCACCGAAAAGGGACATCCGGCACTCGGTATGGAACCGTTAATGTAATCCATGTAAAATTCAGCAGCTCTTCCCGACAGGGAAGAGCTGCTTTTTATGATATGTCGGGGAAATACCGGTGATCTGCAGCGCAGTTCTCAAATCCGTTTTTCTCGATACATTACTTTTTTACGGAGTTATATCCCCTGCACTGCTTTGACACAAAGCGCTGAAAATAACATCGTTTCCGTCATTCGTCATCCTGGTATTCGTCATCCTGGTCCCAATCGTCACGTTCTTCCTGATTGAAATCCG
>JAGACT010000129.1 GCA_017613995.1 Eubacteriaceae bacterium | reverse complement strand
GGTGCATCCGTGGGACGCCATCAGGTGCATCTTCTCTCCCTCGGGCACCGGGGTTCTTCCTTCCATCCTGGTGATGATGACGCTCTGGCTCACCGAAGGCAGGGTGTACTCCGCGCAGCAGGCCGCGGCGGCCGCCGAAAAGCTGGAGACACCGGGAATGTCGTCGTATTCTATTCCCGCTTCGTCCAGCAGGTCCATCTGCTCGCGGATGGCTCCGAAGAGGCTCTGGTCGCCGGTATGGAGCCTGACGGTGTCGAGGCCCTGGGCCTCAGCGTCCTTCATGACCTCGATCACTTCCTCCAGGGTCATCTTGGCGCTGTTGTATATCCTGCATTCCTTCTTGGCGTAGGCCAGCAGGGCGGGATTCACGAGGCTCCCCGCGTAGATGATGACGTCGGTCTTTTCAAGAAGGTTCTTTCCTCTTACTGTTATCAGGTCCTCGGCTCCGGGACCGGCTCCTACGAAATGGATCATTTTGTCCATACCTCCATCAGTTGTTTTGCTTTATCCGTTATACCCAGTGTTGAGTATACGTTCGAGAACAGTACCGCACCGCATATGTAGCGGTCCCGCACACGGATGTCCAGGTGCCTCTGTACGGCGTCGGTTATGGAGGCCATGACCTCCTCCCTTATTCCCGTCTCATCCAGTATCTCTATGCAGGCGTCCGTGGTGGCGGCGTTCATCAGTCTTTCGCACTGGGAACGGTTCGCCCCGTGGACGGCGGCGTGGGCGCAAAAGACTTCGTTTCTTCCGTCCGCGTATTTCGAGTGAGTGTTCATAACACCGGCAGCCACCTTCACGATCTTCCCTATGTGGCCTATGAGGATGACTTCCTTAAAGCCGTACAGGGCGGCCATGTCCAGGGTCTCCCCTATGAAGTTGGAGCTTTTGACCACGGGACATGTGGGGGCCCCCAGGGGACCGTTTTCTATGAAGTTCTCCCCGTAGTTACCCGGGGTGATTATAAGGCGGTCGCTTTCGAGCCGGGCCTGCTTCATGGTCACGTCGATGGTGGCCACCAGGGCCGCTTCGCTCATGGGCTCCACTATGCCGGAAGTCCCCAGCACCGAGATGCCTCCCTCGATTCCGATGATGGGATTGAAGGTATGCTTCGCCAGCTCCTTCCCCGCGGGGATGGATACGATGACCGTCGCTCCGCCGGGATGTTCATAGCTCTTTATCATCTCGGCCACAGCCGCCGTTATCTGGCTGCGGGGCCCGGAGTTGATGGCGGCGTTGCCCACGGGCTGATCGAGTCCCGCCTTGGTGACTCGGCCCACGCCCTCTCCCCCGTCGATCACGATGCCTTCGGTATCTGTGAGGGTGACTTCGCTCCATACCTCTGTGCCGTTGGTGACGTCGGCGTCGTCCCCCGCGTCCTTGATGATGCATACCCTGGCTTTCCTTCCGGGCTCGATCACCTCGCAGACATGGGGCTCCACATCCACGGTGATCCCCTTGGGAGTCAGGACGCTGACGGTCTCCGGCACGGTGCCGGAAAAGATGACTTCGCAGGCCGCTTTGGCTGCCAGCGCGGCGCAGGTGCCTGTGGTATAGCCCATCCTGAGCTTCTCCTGGCCGCTTCTCACGTAATATTCAAATGCCATAATCCACCTAAAGGGTGCCATAAACACGCTGTCATGACACCCGTATAAAACCTTTTTTCGCCGTGTTCGCACTGCGGATACGGCTTCTTTTCATGACGTTTCCCGCCTTTTTCAAGACGGGAAACAAGGGTAATATCTGATTTATTCTTCAGGAGAAGAAACGCTTACGACGTGATCGTACCATGAGCCTTTCTTTCCGAGGATGGCACAGTCAAATTCTGTGTCGAGCTCATCCACGGGGATGTAGAAACCGTATACGGTCTCTTTTGTCCCGTCGGGGTACTCGACCTCGACCTCCACGTGGTCGATCAGTTCCGCACCGTCCTTCTGAGCATCTTCGGCCTTCCCCTTGAAGAGGGTGACGATACCGGTACCGGCCAGTCTTACGAACAGAGTCATCTCACCGTTCTCCACGAACAGCACTCCGCATCCCTCGTCCACTTCGTTGGCGTGGAACATGGAGCTGTCAGTATTGAACTTAACGACATACTCTCCGTCGGCAAGCTTGGGCTCCTCTTCCTTCTGAGGCTCAGCGGATTTTCCGCATGCGGCGAAGGAAACGATGAGCATCATAACTAAAAGTAAAACTGTAAATTTCTTCATGATAATACATAACCTCCCGATTATACGCATCAGGGGGAAGAAGGCATACACCTTCCTCCCCGCATTGCTTAATGATTTAAATCTGCTGAAACAGCAGCCTAGAAGATAGCGGCTCCCGCATGCTCAACGTACAGTACCTGTACATCGAATACTCTTCCGAGACCAACGATCTGGCAGTCAACGGATTCGAAGGATCCGTCCGCTGTAAACAGGCTCTTCCAGGAATCCTCTTCGTCACCGGCCATGTCGTTGTTGGCATGGTCGCCGGCGACTACCATGAGAGGTCTGAGGATGACCTTGGTGTAACCCGCTGCTTTTACCTTCTCGATGATGTCCTCGGCACTGGT
>JAGACT010000128.1 GCA_017613995.1 Eubacteriaceae bacterium | reverse complement strand
CAGCTGCCGGATGACGCTCAGTACCTCCCCCGTAAGCTCCGGGTCCAGGGCGCTGGTGGGTTCGTCGAAGAACAGTATCTCCGGCTGCATGGCCAGGGCCCTGGCGATGGCCACCCTCTGCTGCTGTCCTCCGGACAGCTGGGAGGGATAGGCGTTCTCCTTTCCTTCCAGTCCCATCTTCTTAAGAAGGCTCACTGCCCGGTCCATGGCCTCCTCCTTTGCGCATCCGTGAAGGATCGGAGGCTCCGTGATGTTTTTCATGACGGAATAGTGGGGAAAGAGGTTGAAGTTCTGAAAGACCATCCCGAAGAGGCTCCTAAAGCTCCCCAGCTCCTTTTTCGGCGCGGCGACGCCGTCCTTTACGGCGTACCTGCCGTCGTAGAGTATATCCCCGCCGTCCACCGTCTCCAGAAAGGAGGCGCAGCGCAGCAGGGTCGACTTTCCGGAACCGGAGGGACCGATGACGGTCACCACGTTCCCCTTGCCGACGCTCAGGGAGATGCCCTTCAAGACGGAGGTATCCGCGAAGGACTTTTTCAGTTCTCTTATTTCCAGTATGGGGCTCTGTGCGGCAGAAGCGCCATAGATCGATTCTGACATGACCGACTCCTCCTAATCGTAGTAGCTTAGAGCCTTTTCAAAGCGTCCCATGATGCGGTCCACGACGAAGTTGAACACATAGTAGAACACGCCGGCTATCACGAAGGGCGTGAAGCTCGTCTGGGAATTGGCTATCTGCTTGCCGATGGTGAACATTTCCTGATAGGATACGGAAAACGCTATGGCGGTATCCTTTACCAGGGTAACGATCTCGTTGGTGACGCTGGGCAGGATGCGCTTGACCACCTGGGGCAGGATGATCCTCATGAAGGTCTGCAGCCTGGAGTAGCCCAGCACCGAAGCCGCCTCGTACTGGCCCGCGGAGATGGACTCTATGCCTCCCCGGTAGATCTCGGCGAAATATGCGGCGTAGTTGATGGAAAAGGCTATCACCACCGGGATGAGCTTGTTTCTGGAGACGTCCGCCCCGAAAAGATAGTGGGGGCCGTAGGTGACCGCCAGCAGCTGCAGCATCAGCGGCGTGCCCCTGAGCACGGTTATGAAAAAGCGGGTTATGGCCGAAACAATCTTCAGCCTGCTCATCCTCAGCAGGGCAACTATCATGCCCAGGGGAAGGGAGAATACCAGCGTCAGAAAGAATATGGCGCAGGTCTTTCCCAGACCCTCGCTCATTTTGATGATCATCGTCATCAGCGACATGGAAAACACCTCATCGTTCTAGTCTAAAAGTGTGTCAAAAGAAAAAACAGGCAGGGGGATTTTGCTCCCCCTTCCCTGGTTCCGGGCGCTTCGCCCGGTCATTTCAGAACAGTTTTCCGCTCAGTTCAGGAACAGAAGATTGTTTACGATATCGGGATATTTGTCCGCGATCTCCTTGTAGGTGCCGTTCGCAACGAGCTCCGCCACCGCGTCTTCCACTGCCTTGCACAGGTCGGCGTCGTCGGCACGGAAGGCTATGCCGTACTGCTCTGCTCCCAGCTGCTCGTCGATGATCACGTATCCGGCATTCTGGGCCACGTAGGCTGCTGCCACGGGAAGATCCACGAACACCGCGTCCACGGAATTACCCGACAGCTCGGTGAAGCACATGAGGAAGCTGTTGCAGGTGATCAGCTCTCCGAAGGTATCCTTCAGGTCTGACAGGTCGCCGTTGAGAAGAGCCTCGCCGGAGGTGCCCAGCTGGACTGCCACCAGCTTGCCCTCGAGATCCTTCGATGATTCGATGCCGCTGCCTTCCTTTACGAGAATCACCTGGGTGTTGTCGTAGTAAGGTGCGGAAATTACGTAGCCCTCCGCCTTCATGCTGTCGAGGATGGTCATTCCGGACCAGATGCAGTCGCATTCATTGGCGTCGAGCTGGATCAGCTTCTCATCCCAGTTCACTGGGAAGATCTCCATCTCCCATCCGAGGTAGTCGCAGACTGCCTGGCAGATCTCCACGTCGAATCCGGTATAATTGCCGTCATCTCCGAGATAGCTGAAGGGGGGATACTCGGGATCGATACCCATGATGAACTTGGTCTTCTCGGTATTGCCCTGGTTTTCCGGAGTCTTGGAACCGCCGCACGCGGCAAATGAGAGCACCATAACGGCTGCCACAAGGATTATAAGTATCCTTTTCATTGTAAATTTTCCTCCTAATCAATAAATATACTCGCTCCCGCAAGGCGGGATCGGGAACGCGCATCGATGCTGCGGGACCTCCGCGGCTTCATCCGGACGGATCCTGCTAAAGGCTCCTCCGGGCGCATCTCCCTGACCAATTCCCAAAAGGAATTATGTTAAGATTTTATAGCTTTTAGCCATATCTGTCAAGCGATTTGTGACGAAGGGAGCTGCCCGCGGCAAGATACGCCAGGGAGGCAAACGAGGACATTTCTCTGAGAAAAACGGTTCGATATGATATTTTTATTTCAGGCTGCTTTGCAGTACATCCACTGCTCCATATGCGGCGGGAGGGATCCCGCTGTGCTCTCAGATGACAAACGGGAACATGTATATGGGATACTTTATCAGTTTCTCTTCTGCGGAGCAGCTTTTGGGGTGAACGATATATGACTCCGCTGTTCTGTCTGTCAACTACCCGCGGTTAAAACCGCAGGATTCCTTGGGAGGGTTTAATTGAAAACGAGATCATAACCGTACCCGACTGATACGGAGACATGAAAGAGGATCTGCTGAAAAAGGGATGAGCTGTCAGGCAATCGAACTGCTTGCATTATTGTGCTTTTGTCCCGCGTGCATCCGATAGGACTGACTGACAGCAAACAGAAAAAAGTGACCGCCGTCTGTCCCGGCGGTCACTGCTCAGTTCACAATTCTTTAAATCTGCCTGCTCGTGCCGAACCTTCTTAAGTCCTCCTCCAGCAGGAGGGCGTCCGTCTTTTCATATATCCCCAGCTCCAGCTCGGCCTCCTTCAGGCAGCACCGGGTCAGGAACTCGGCGGATACGATGGTCTGGCCGAAAAGGGTCGTAAATACCTTTGATACCGTCCCGTCGGGAAACTTCACCGTTATGTTGCTAACTCTCCTGGAAAAGATGCCCTTTGATTCCGCTTCGGTGACTCTGACCACGCTGACGGGGCGTACCGCCCTTCTGGAACCGGAATCGTAGGTGTTGGAGGCTACCCTGACGTAGCTTCCGGGAGTCGCGCTGAGAAGGAACCTGCCCACCTCCCGGTGCCACTTTTCCGTGTCGTATCTGT
>JAGACT010000016.1 GCA_017613995.1 Eubacteriaceae bacterium | reverse complement strand
CGGTGTGCGTATCCGACGCCCCCAGAAGGACGGAGGACTCCTACATGCCCTGCTTCATGGCGGGGCTGCGTTTTGCCGAGGCCGTATCCTCGGGCATGGGCATCCCCCTTTACCGGGTGTCCCATCAGATGGGCCACATCCGCGCGGCCCTTCAGGGATGCGAAGGCATCGATACGTCCAAACCGTTTCTGTCGGTGCATCTTTCGGGAGGCACCACCGAGGTGCTGCTCACGGACCTGAGAGAAGGGGATATCTCCTGCGAAGCGGTCTGCGCCACCTCCGACATCAGCGCAGGACAGTTCATAGACCGCACGGGAGTCGCCCTGGGACTGGCCTTCCCGGCGGGAGCGGCCATGGACGCCATGTTCGATGCGGGATCGGCACTCAAGCTCCCCGTGAGTATCCGGGAAGGTAACGTCAGCTTCTCCGGCGTGGAGACGAAGGTGCAGAGGATGATCTCCTCGGGGGAGCATCCACCCGGGGTCATCGCCTCCTCCGTGTTCAGGTGCGTGGGAGAGACCATCGCCGCCATGATATGCTACGCCTCCGAAAAGAGCCGCGCGGACACGGTGCTGATGGCGGGAGGGGTATCCTCCAGCGAAAACATCCGCGGGATCATCGCAGGCCGCCTCGGGGAAGGCATACGCCTTTACTCGGCTCTTCCCGGCATGGGCAGCGACAATGCCTGCGGCGTGGCCCTTCTGGGATACGAATACTTCCGGCGGGAAAGCTCCCCGCGACAGTGGAGGCAAAATGGAACAAAGACATGACAGCGTCAGCGTTACCCAGCTCACCCGCTACATTTCGGAGCTGATCGGGGGGGACATGTTCCTCTCCCAGGTGTGCGTTGAGGGAGAGCTGTCCAACGTGAAGCTGCATTCATCCGGACATATATATTTCACCTTAAAGGACGACGAGTCCCGCATAAGCTGCGTGATGTTCCGCTCCGCGGCGGGGTCTCTCAGGTTCCTGCCGGAGGACGGGACGAAGGTCACCCTCTGGGGCAGGGTCGGTGTATACGAAAAGAGCGGCAGCTATCAGATCTACGTTTCCGCCATGAGAAAGGCCGGAGCGGGGGATCTGTACGAGAGATACCGGGAGCTTTTAAAGCAGCTGGGGGACGCGGGATGGTTCGACGAATCCCGCAAGAAGCCCCTGCCGTACCTGCCCCGCAGGATCGCCCTGGTCACGTCCCCCACGGGGGCGGCGGTCCGGGACATGATAAGCGTGCTCACAAGGAGGGCTCCCTACGCTTCTCTCATCGTCTGCCCCGTGCTGGTGCAGGGGGCGGATGCCGCTTCCAGCATCGCGTCCATGCTGTCCAGGGTGGAGTCCCTGGATCTGGCGGATCTGATCCTGCTGGGCAGGGGAGGAGGCTCCATAGAGGACCTGTGGGCCTTCAACGAGATCGAGACCGTCTCGGCGGTGTACCGCTGCGCCATTCCCGTGATCTCCTGCGTGGGCCACGAGACGGATTTCACCATTACGGATTTCGTGGCGGACATGAGGGCCCCGACGCCCTCCGCAGCGGCGGAGATGGCGGCCCCGGACATAAGGGAGCTCAGGGAGAACATCCTGGGGATTGGGGAGAGGATGAACGCCCTCGTATCGGGCAGGATAGACGCCCTCGCGGGCAGGGTCTCCCAGATCCGGGATCTGCCCGTAATGAAGAGCGCCGAATCCATGGTGGACGTCAGGCTCATGAGGGTGGACGAACTCAGCGAAAAGCTGGACGAGAGGATGCTCTCCCTGCTGGAGAAGCTCTCTTTAAGGGTGGGCTCCGCGGGGGACCTCATCAGGAGCTATTCCCTGGAGGATACCCTGAAAAGAGGATTTTTCGTACCGATGAAGGACGGGGAAGCTGTCGGCTCCGGCAGCATCCGGCCGGGGGATCAGCTGACCTTCGGGGGATGGGACGCGTCCGTGGACGTGCATGTGGATAATGTGAAGGGAGGTTTGTATGGAAACTGAAGCCAAAGAAATGAGCTTTGAGGAAAAGCTGGCCAGGGCTTCCGAGATAGCCTGTGCCCTGGCGGATCCTTCCGCCGCTCTCAGGGAGAGCATGAAGCTCTACGAGGAGGGCAGGAGGCTCATAAACGAGATGACCCGGGAACTGGAGGAAGCAAAGGAAAAGGTCCGCATCCTTACGGAATCGGGCTCTGTGGAGGACTACGATGACGAGACAGTATGACGCCGATACCCTCGGATACATAGACGGGGTGATAAGGAGATATCTGCCGGCGAAGGATTTCCCGGAAGTGATCCACGAGGCAGTGGAGTATTCCCTTTTCGGGGACGGCAAGAGGGTGCGCCCCTTTCTGATGATCGCGGTCTGCGACATGCTGGGGGGAGATGCCTCCTTCATCGAGCCGCTGTTTTCGGCCCTGGAGATGATACATACCTATTCTCTGATCCACGACGACCTGCCCTGCATGGACGATGACGACGAACGAAGGGGCAAGCCCACCAGCCACGTGGTGTTCGGCTATCCCACGGCGGTGCTGGCGGGGGACGGCCTGCTGAACCTGGCCTTCGAGACGGTCTTTTCAGCCTATGCGGATATCGATCCCTCCGCCCGGGAGCGATACATCCGCGCCGCAGGCATCATCGCCGCCTGCTCCGGCATCTCCGGCATGGTGGGGGGCCAGGTGGCGGACATGATGTTCGACGAAAAGGCCCGCGATCCGCAGGCTCTGGAATACATCTACCGCTGCAAGACCGGTGCCCTGATAAGGGCCGCTGTGCTGGCGGGGGCCCTGTCCTCGGAGGATATTTCTGACGAACAGCTCCGCGCACTGGAACGCCTCAGCTGGTGCATCGGGATGCTCTTCCAGCTCACCGACGACATCCTGGACATGAACGGGGATCTGCCCGAAGAGGGAAAGATGACCTATATCTCCGTGTACGGCCTGGAGCATGTGAAAAAGATGAACCGGGAGCTGTGGGAAGAGGCCGACGGGATACTGTCGGGATTCAAAGAAAGCGGCGTCCTTCGGGATTTCACACAAATGATATATAAGCGCAACAAATGATGATATAATCATGATGCGAAGGAAACCTGCGGCGGGGGACCCGGCCGCTGCATTCAACTGGTCCCGCAAACCAACCCAGAAAGGATAAAAAACATGGAAAAAGTAAAGGTAGCAATCAACGGATTCGGACGCATCGGAAGACTGGCATTCCGTCTTATGTTCGGCGACGAGCGTTATGACATCGTGGCCATCAACGACCTGACGGACCCCAAGACACTGGCCCATCTTCTGAAGTACGACACCTGCCAGGGCAAGTACAAGACGGACTCGATATCATATACCGACAACGCCATCATCGTGGACGGCGAGGATATGATCATCTACTCCGAGAAGGATCCCGCGGCCCTGCCCTGGAAAGAGCTGGGAGTTGACGTGGTCCTGGAGTGCACCGGACGCTTCACCAAGGTGGAGGACGCCAGGAAGCACATCGAAGCAGGCGCCAAGAAGGTCCTGATCTCCGCCCCCGGAAAGGGTGACTGCAAGACCGTCGTATACAACATCAACAACGAAGTGCTGGACGGCACCGAGGAAGTCATCTCCGGAGCCAGCTGCACCACCAACTGCCTGGCTCCCGTGGCTAAGGTCCTGGACGACAATTTCGGCATCGAGCACGGCTTCATGACCACCGTTCACGCCTACACCAACGACCAGCTGACGCTGGACGGACCCCACAAGGATCTCAGGCGCGCCAGAGCGGCGGCCGAGAACATCTGCCCCACCACCACCGGCGCGGCAGCGGCTGTGGGCCTCGTTCTTCCCCAGCTTCTCGGCAAACTGGACGGCTATGCCCTCAGAGTACCCGTCAAGACCGGTTCTCTGGTGGATCTGACCGTCAAGCTCAAGAAGAAGGCCACCGTCGAAGAGATCAACGCCGCCTTCAAGGCAGCTGCCAACGAGACCCTGGGCGTCACCGAGGATCCCATCGTTTCCAGCGACATCATCGGCATGAGCTACGGTTCCCTGGTGGATCTGGCCCTCACGTCGGCCATCGAGAGCGACGGAGAACAGCTCTTCAAGGTAGTGTCCTGGTATGACAACGAGATGAGCTACACCCATCAGCTGGTGCGCCTCATGCACTACGTTTGCAGAAAGCAGGCATAGTTTTCCATGAGAACTATTAAAGATACGGACTTAAAGGGCAAAACTGTCCTTCTGAGGGCGGACTTCAACGTTCCGCTCTCGGAGGACATGAAGATAACGGATGATCTGAGGATCACTTCCACCATACCCACCATCCGCTACATCCTGGATGCCGGAGCGTCCGTGATACTCTGCTCCCATCTGGGAAGGCCCAAGGGAAAGCCCGATCCCGCCTTCACCCTGGCTCCCGTGGCAGAAAGGCTCGAAGAGCTTCTGGGTGAAAAGGTGATCTTCGCCGACGATCCCGAGGTGACAGGGGCGGTGACGGACGAGGCGGCAGCCCGCCTCAGAGCAGGCGAGGCCCGGGTCATGCTGATGCAGAACACCCGCTACAGGGAGGAAGAGGAAGCCAACGATCCCGACTTCTCCCGCCGTCTCGCTTCCTACGCCGACGTCTTCGTGCTGGACGCCTTCGGATGCGCCCACAGGGCCCATGCGTCCACGGTGGGAGTGTCGGAGTTCATTCCCGCCTGCGGCGGACTGCTGCTGGAAAAGGAAGTAAGCTACCTCAAGGACCGCCTTCAGGATCCTGAAAGACCCTATACGGTCATTATGGGAGGAGCCAAGGTATCCGACAAGATCGAGCTCATCAACAACCTTCTCAAAAAGGCCGACAGGCTAGTCATCGGAGGAGCCATGGCCAATACCTTCCTTAAGGCGAAGGGCCTGAACATGGGCACCTCGAAGGTGGAGGAGGACAAGCTCCCCCTGGCACTGGAGATACTGGACAACGCGAAAGCCGCCGGAGTGGAAGTATATCTTCCCACGGATCTGAGATGCGCCTCCGAGTTCAGCGCCGACGCGGAATGCGTCGTCTGCTCCGCCGACGCCGTGGAAGATGACATGATGGCTCTTGACATCGGTCCCCGGACGGAGAAGGCCTACTCCGACGTGATCCGTTCCTCCGCCACGGTGGTGTTCAACGGTCCCATGGGAGTATTCGAATTCGAGCGTTTCGCTTCCGGCACCAGAGCGGTCATTACCGCCATGGCGGAGTCCGAAGCGGTCACCGTGGTGGGCGGAGGAGATTCCGCGGCTGCGGTGGCGTCCTTCGGAATGAGCGAAAAGATGTCCCACGTCTCCACCGGAGGCGGAGCGTCCCTGGAGATGCTGGAGGGCAAGGTCCTTCCGGGCGTCGCCATAATGGAGTAAGGGGAGACAGCCGTCTGAGAAAGAACATTATCGCCGGCAACTGGAAGATGAACAAGACCGCTTCCCAGGCCTCCGAATTCCTTCACGAGCTTTCATCCCGCATGGGATCGAAGGACGAGGTGGTGATATTCCCGCCCTACCTTTCGGTG
>JAGACT010000127.1 GCA_017613995.1 Eubacteriaceae bacterium | reverse complement strand
TGAGTTCTCCAGCGACCCTCATCTCGTCGTGGCAAACCAGCCTACCCGCGGTATCGACGTCGGTGCCACGGAGTTCATCAGAAAGAGGCTCGTCACCCTCAGGGACGAAGGCGCTGCCGTGCTTCTGATCTCGGCAGACCTGAACGAGGTCCTCGAGCTTTCGGACAGCCTCATCGTCATGAATGAAGGAAAGATAGCGGCATATATCGAAGACGCTTCCACCATTTCCGACATGGAACTGGGCGAATATATGCTGGGCGTCAAGAAACAGACACCGGAAGAGATTGCGAGGGTAGCATATGACTAGTAAGCAGATAGAAAAGCGTTTTGACATGTTTAAGACGCTGGTGGCGGTCCTCATAGCTCTGGGCCTCGCACTGCTGGTTATCGCTTTCGTAAGCGACGAGCCCCTCCGGGCCATCAAGCTCTTCATCACGGGACCTCTCGGAAAGAAGAGCCGTATAGGAAACGTCTTTGAGATGATGACACCTATCCTGTTCACCGGCACGGCCATATGCATCATGTATCAGGCCAACCAGTTCAACATGATAGGCGAGGGCGCTTTCCTCATTGCAGCCAACATCACCACATGGGTCGCCACGACCCATACCACATGGGCGGGACTTCCCCTGAAGGCCGTGTGTCTGTTGACAGGCATGGTCGTCGGTCTCATGGCCGCTACGATCCCCGCCGTGCTGAAGGTGAAGTTCAAGGCGAACGAAGTCGTTTCATCGATCATGATGAACTACATACTGCTGAAGCTGTCAGACTATCTGCTGCTGTACGTCCTCAAGGACGTCGAGAGCGGACAGCAGGCTTCGTATCCGCTGCCTCTTCAGGCAAAGCTGCCCAAGATCTGGCCGGGCACCCGTGTCCACGCCGGATTCATAATCGGACTAATCGTCTGTGTCCTGATGTACTTCTTCATCTACAGGACCAAATGGGGCTATTCGATAAGGATGGTCGGTGCCAACCGGAACTTCGCAAAGTACTCCGGAATCTCGGTCGTCGCTGTCGCTCTGGCCACACAGCTGATGGGCGGCGCCATCGCCGGTCTCGGCGGATCCTGCGAGATCCTTGGAATGTACTCGAAGTTCATCTGGTTCGGCACCCAGCCCGGTTACGGCTTTGACGGAATCATGGTAGGCGTTCTGGCCAAGAACAATCCTCTGTACGTTCCTCTGTCGGCGCTGTTCCTCGCATACATGAGAGTCGGCGCTGACGTCATGAACAGGCTCAGTGACGTTCCGATAGAGTTCGTCGACGTGGTACAGGGACTCATCATCATGCTGGTTGCAGCTGAGATGTTCCTGGCCAAGTACAAGCACAAGCTCATCGTCAACAACGCCAAGAAGCAGCTTGCCGAGGCGGAGAAGAAAGGTGGTGCGAACTAATGCTTAAACAGATAGCAGCCCTGCTGTTCAACACATCGTTCCTTTACTCGGTACTGCGTGTTACCGCCCCGATCCTCTTCGCGGCCCTGGGCGGAGTCATGGCCAAGAGAGCCGGTATCCTGAACATAGCTCTGGAATCCATGATGCTCACTTCGGCCCTGACAGGCGTCGTGGTATCGGCCAAGGTCAAGCTTGCCATCCTCGGCGGCCTGCGCCGGGTGGACCCCGGATACTCCGAGGTCATAGGCAAGGCCAATGCATGGGGGACCATCGCCGGGTTCCTCGCCGGAGTACTGGTAGCCACTCTCCTCGGACTCTTCCTCGGACTGATGGGCATACAGCTCCAGGCAAACATATACCTCACAGGTCTTGCCATGAACACCATGGCCACCGGAGGAACCGTATTCGTACTGTATCTTGCAGCCGGTGAGAAGGGCATATCCTCGTCCCTTCCTTCAACGGTAATGCCCAGGATCGACATCCCGCTGATAAAGGACATCCCGATCATCGGAGAGATATTCTCCGGGCACAGTATAATGGTGTATCTGGCCGCGCTGTGCGTGCCGATCGTGTACGTGCTGATCATGAGGACCACGATGGGACTCAGGATCAGGGCCGTCGGAGAGAACCCCGACGCAGCCGAGTCGGTCGGTGTCAACGTCAAGAAGGTCCAGTTCCAGGCGCTCGCCCTGTCAGGCTTCTTCGCAGGACTCGGCGGCATCACGATGTCGATGGCTTATCTGGCGTTCTTCAGCCGCGGAATGACCGCAGGACGCGGATTCATAGCCATGTCGGCCATGAACCTCGGTAACGCCACACCTGTCGGAACTGCCCTCGCGGCACTGCTGTTCGGTATGTTCGACGCCATGGGAAATGTCCTGCAGTCACTGTCGTTCCCTTCACAGTTCATTCAGATGATCCCATACGCCGCAACGTTGGTAGGACTCGTTGTATTTGCGGTCCAGACAGAAAGAAGGCTAAAGAAGATCAAGATGGAACAGGAGAGGGATTCCTGACATACTCACAAGAAATAGAGGGCAGCTTTGACGAGCTGCCCTCGTTACATACGGGAAAGGAAAGAATATGAGAAGACATGACAGAGAGGTGACCGACAAGGCACTCATCGAATCCGTCCTGAACGAGTGCGAGGTCATCAGACTGGGATTCGCCGACGGGGGAGAGCCTTATGTAGTACCCGTGAATTTCGGCTGGGAGGAGGTCGACGGGACCGTCGTTTTTTACTGCCATGGGGCAGGTGAGGGCAAGAAGATCGACCTCATAAAGAAGCTTGGTAAAGTGTGGTTTGAAATGGATACGGACCATCTGCGGTACGGAAACGAAGGGGATGCCTGCTCTTATGCATACAGGTACAAATGTGTGATGGGCATGGCCAGGGCTGAGATAATGTCCTCTGAGGCTGACAAGATCCACGGGCTTGACGTCCTGATGGAGAAATTCACCCCGGGG
>JAGACT010000015.1 GCA_017613995.1 Eubacteriaceae bacterium | reverse complement strand
GAAAAGGCCAACGTGGTGGCCACGTCCCAGAAGGAATTCAGACAGATATACCCCCAGCCCTCTTGGGTCGAGCACGATCCGGAGGAGATCTGGGATACCCAGCTGTACACCATGAGGACCGCCATCGAAAAGGCGGGCATCGACCCCCATGACATCAAGGCCCTGGGCATCACGAACCAGAGAGAGACCACCCTCGTATGGGACAGGGCCACCGGAAAGAGCATATGCAACGCCATCGTGTGGCAGTGCCGCCGCACCGCCGACATCTGCGAGGAACTGGAGCGGGATGAGGCTTTCGCGAAATACGTGCAGGAGCATACCGGTCTTATCATAGACGCGTACTTCTCCGGCACCAAGATAAAGTGGATCCTGGACAACGTCAGCGGCGCCCGCAGAAAGGCCGATGCGGGGGAGCTGTGCTTCGGCACGGTGGACACATGGCTGATCTACAACCTTACGGGGGGCAGAGCCCATGTGACGGATTACACGAACGCTTCCAGGACGATGCTGTTCGATATAGATCGGCTCGCCTGGGATGAGTCCCTCCTGAAGAGGCTGGACATACCATCCTCGATGCTGCCGAAGGTCGTGCCCTCCAGCGGCATCTGTGCCTATACCGACGAGGCTCTGTTCGGCGCCTGCGTGCCCATCTGCGGCATCGCGGGAGATCAGCAGGCATCCCTCTTCGGACAGGGCTGCTTCTCCCCGGGAGAGGCGAAGAACACCTACGGCACGGGATGCTTCCTGCTCATGAACACGGGAGACAAGCACGTGACGAGCCACAGCGGCCTGGTCACCACCCTGGCGGCCTCCGCCGGGGACAGGGTGAACTACGCCCTGGAAGGCAGCGTGTTCATAGGCGGGGCCCTGGTCCAGTGGCTCAGGGACGAACTGGGACTCATCAAGACCAGCCGCGAGAGCTATGAATGCGCCATGCGGGCAGGGGATTCCCAGGGAGTCTACGTGGTCCCGGCGTTTACCGGCCTGGGTGCACCCTACTGGGACATGCGCGCCAGGGGCATGATTTGCAATCTGACCCGCGGTGCGGGAAAGGACCATATAGTCAGGGCGTCCCTGGAGGCAATAGCCTATCAGGTGGCGGATCTGGTCAAAGCCATCGAGAGCGATTCTGACATCCGCCTCAGGGAGCTGATGGTGGACGGAGGAGCATGCGAGAACGATTTCCTCATGCAGTTCCAGAGCGACATCCTTTCATGCGACGTGAACCGTCCCCTGAATCCCGAAAGCACGGCCCTGGGAGCCTGCTTCCTGGCAGGCCTGGCGGCGGGCATCTTCGGGAGCCTGGACGAGCTCAAGAACGTGAGGCAGACCGAAAGGATCTTCTCGCCCCTCATGGAAGAGGAAAAGAGGGAACAGATGCTTGCAGGATGGGAAAAGGCCGTGGCGATGTGCCGTTACGGCGCCGGAGAGTAGTTTGGCCCGGCAGATCGACATGCACATGCATACCGTCGCTTCCGACGGGAGCCTGTACGCCCGGGAGATGGCGGACGCCGTCATCGAGGTCGGACTGGGGGCAGCGTGCGTCGCGGACCACGATACCCTTTCCGCGGTCGATGAGTTTGCCTCCGTGCTCTCATCCCACGGCATAGCCACGGTGAACGCCGTGGAATACAGCAGCTGCTTTTACGGCAGGGAACTGCATATCCTGGCATACGGCTTTCCCGAAGACAAGCTCGGTGCCGCTGAATCCTTCGGAGCGCGCTGCCGCAGTGCAAGGGAAGAGAAGGACCG
Organism: Eubacteriaceae bacterium; assembly: GCA_017613995.1. Classification (GTDB taxonomy): domain Bacteria; phylum Bacillota; class Clostridia; order Eubacteriales; family Anaerofustaceae; genus RUG14186. The sequence continues at coordinate 7,504 of JAGACT010000015.1, read as the reverse complement.
CAGGATCATACATATGCTCTCCGAACGCTTCCCCCAGCTCAGCGCAGACGAATACGACGCCTTCAGCTATGACCGTCATCTGAAGGGCGGCAACAGGGCGGCGAAATACGTTTACTCCAAGGGTGTCTGCTCCGGGTACTCGGAGTACTCGGCACTGAAAAAGTCCCTCGGCCTGGACGACAGCCTGCTGCCTCCGGCGGAAGAGACGATAGCCTTCATAAGGGATGCGGGCGCCCTTTCGGTGCTGGCCCATCCCGGGAGCCGTTTCGGCACCGGCCGGGAGGACAGGGAGAAGCTGGAACTGCTGGTGGAGTGGGGGATCATGGGCATAGAATGCCTCAGTCCCTACAACCCGGACAGAGATCAGTACGAATATTACCGCGCGTTCTGCCGCAGGCACTCTCTGTGCAGCAGTGCCGGCAGCGACAGCCACGGCCCCACGATGTCAAGAAGGATCGGGGTGCCCTACGCTGACGACGGAATGTGCGACATACTGGAAAGATTGGAGATTTGAAATGCTTGAAGTAGTGGAAGTCATCGATGTGAACGGCGATGAGGCCACGGTCTATCTCAAGAGACATACCGCATGCGGTGACTGCGGGAAATGCATGGTGGCCAAGCAGAACCTGGATATGACTGCTACGGTCAAAAATTCCCTCGGCGCCAAAGTAGGGGACAAGGTAAGCGTCGAAATGGAGCTCAAAGGCCTTCTCGGGGCCAGCTTCATAATGTACGGAGTCCCTCTCGCAGCATTCTTCATAGGGTTGCTTTTTGGGTTCAACGTACTCAGCCCTGCCCTGGGGATGGAAGCGAATTTCTGCGCGTTCCTGACGGGACTGGTGCTGATATCCCTGGCGTATCTTTTTATTAAGCTCCTGGACCGCAGGGGCGCCTTCAGGGAACGCTACCAGCTGACCATGAAGGGCATCATAGGATAATGGGCGCCGTATTCGAAAACGACTGGGGAGAGTATCTTTATCCGGAGTTCGAGAAGCCCTACTATAAGGATCTCAGGAAGAAGCTGGCGGCGGAATACCGCACCCGTAAGGTATACCCGGATATGTACGACATCTTCAACGCGTTCCATTACACGTCCTATGCCGATATGAGAGTGGTGATAATCGGACAGGATCCCTATCACGACGAGGGCCAGGCCCACGGGCTGTGCTTTTCTGTCAGAGACGGGACCGCGCTTCCCCCCTCACTGGTCAATATCTACAAGGAGCTCCAGGACGACCTGGGCATACCTCCGGCAAAGACCGGGGACCTTACTCCCTGGGCAAGGCAGGGGGTGCTGCTTCTCAACTCGGTGCTGACAGTACGGGCCCATCAGGCCGCATCCCACCGCTTTCTGGGATGGGAGACCTTTACGGACCGCGTCATCAGCATAGCCAACGAAAAGACGACCCCGGTAGCCTTTATCCTGTGGGGGGCCTTTGCCCAGAGCAAGGCGTCACTGATAACGGAGGAGAGGCATCTTATCATCAAAAGCGCCCATCCTTCGCCCCTGAGCGCTCACAGGGGGTTCTTCGGCTCAAGGCCGTTTTCCAGAGTGAACGATTTTCTTCTGTCCACGGGCCAGAAGCCCATAGACTGGAGGATCGAATAAAAAACAAACAAGGACGCTTCAGCGTCCGAATGCAAGGAGGAAAAAATGCAGAGAGTTTATGATTTTCTCAAGGAAGCAAAGACCTATTACCTGTGCACCGTTGACAACGGCATTCCCAGGGTAAGGCCTTTCGGCACAGTGGATCTTTATGACGGAAAGATCTACATTCAGACAGGCAAGGTCAAGGACTGCTCAAAGCAGATGGCAGCCAATCCCAACATAGCCATATGCGCAATGGGTCCCGGAGGATGGATCCGCATCAATGCCGAAGCGGTCAACGATGACAGCAGAGAGGCAAAGGGTCATATGCTGGAAGCATATCCCCACCTGAAGAAAATGTACGCTCCCGATGATGACAACACCCAGGTGCTGTACCTGAAGAACGCCAGGGCTGAACTCAACAAGGGCCAGGACAAGATCATTATCGAGTTCTGAGAAAAAGCCTGAAACCCTCAGCCATCCCGGGCACCTGCATCTGCCCGGGATGACTTTTTTTCACGGATGCTCCTCCCCTTAAACGGGCTTTAATGATGAATAGACTTTTCTGGAGCGCTGTTGTGTGATACAATCACCTGGAGGTAACACATATGCTCAAGCCAAAATCAGTAATGCTTTACATATTTATCATGGTGCTGTTCATCCTGCTTTTCGCGTCCTTCGACGCCGAGCCGTATTTCGAATACGCCGCCTACATGGATGTGACGGATGCGGGGATGTACCGTGCCCTGACCGACAACATGACCGGCCTGAGGCCCGAAGAACCCGACAGCCCGGATACCCCCGTCGGCACCGTGGTGGAGTATGTTCTCAATGACGAATCCTCGGTGATAAAGTCATACAAGTTCATCCTCTACTACCTGGACTACGCCGAGTATCCCTCCAACGGGATCTTCGATTCGGACCTTCTGAACGCCCTGAAGCTGTACCAGGCTGAAAGGCTGCTGGAAGTCACCGGCATCCTGGACCGCGCCACCATGGAATCCCTGGATTCCGAGGTGCTGACCTACAGCGAGGGAAAGTACGGCGATCCCATCCTTTATTACAAGGACAGGCTCCAGAGCCTGGGATACTATCCGAAGAACGCTGCTCTTACCGACGGTTTCGACGCGGAGCTGACGGAGATCCTCAAGAAATATCAGAAGAACAACGGCCTTGCCCAGAACGGCCTTCTGGACGTGGATACCCAGGTCTGTCTGAGAAAGCCCCTGGAAAACCAGGCTGACGCGGACGGAAAGGTCCAGAATCCGGACGCCACCACGGTCACCACTCAGAATTAAGGGGGCGCGGCAGTTGAAATCAGCTAAGGGCGGTATCATCTCATATCTTGTGACAGTCATCGTGTCCGTTGCCCTTCTGTGGGCGGGACACCTCTGGGCGGGGTACGATCCCTCCGCCAACCCCAACCTGACGGTGGATGAGGAGTACCTCAAGGCAGAGATCACGGAGATAGTATCCGTGGACATATCCGAATATTCATACGGCAGCGGCCAGACCGACATCGTCTTTAACTGCGTGGTGCTCTCCGGACCCAGAAAGGGGGAGACGATAACCGCTTCCCAGTCCGTCAGCGACCTGGGAGCCTTCAGGATCAAGACAGTGGAGAAGGGAGACCGGATAGTGCTGGTCAACGGCGCGTTCCAGGGCTCCGCCGCTTCCGCCGACACCTGGTTCTTCGCTGAGTATGCCCGCTCCGACGCCGTGTTCGCCCTGCTGGGTGTTTTCGCTCTGCTTCTGATACTGTTCGGCGGCAGAAAAGGTGTCAGTACCCTGATATCCCTTGCCTGCACGTGCCTGGCGGTGATAATGGTGCTGGTGCCCTCCATACTGGCGGGAAAGGATATATATCTTGCCACCGCCCTCACCTGTGCTTATATGGTGATCATGACACTGGTCATCGTCAACGGCTACAGCGCGAAGACCCTCTGTGCCATCCTGGGATGCCTCGGAGGCATCGCGGTTTCGGCCCTCATATGCTTCGTCATGCAGAAGATTATCAGGCTTTCGGGGTACCTCGAGGAACAGGATTACTTCCTGGTGCTTCTGAATCCCGATATCGACCTCAAGGCCATCGTGTACTCGTCCATCCTCATAGGCGCCGTGGGCGCCGTAATGGACGTGGCCGTGGATATATCCAGCTCCCTGGCGGAGATATCCAGAAAGATAGGCTACGTGCCCTTCTCGGACATGTTCACCTCGGGCATCAGGATCGGCCGGGACATCATGGGGACCATGTCCAATACCCTGGTGCTGGCATATATCGGCTCGTCCCTGTGCGGCGTGCTGCTGATATGTTCCTACAAGACCTCGCTTCTGAACATCTTCAATGCGGAAAGCATCGTGGCGGAGCTTCTGCAGGGCATTGTGGGAAGCATGGGCATACTGTTCGCCATCCCCGTGACCGCGGCGGTGTGTTCCCTGGTGTACAACAGGAAAAAGGCCGCGAAGAACACCGAATGGTTCATGAATTGAAGAGTGAACAAAAGCATTTTTGTTATTGACTGGATATGGTTATTAGAGTATAATACGTCTGTTGAGTCGGGGTGTGGCTCAGTTTGGTAGAGCGCTTGGTTCGGGACCAAGAGGCCGGAGGTTCAAATCCTCTCACTCCGACCATTTTTTACGGCAGAAATGCCTTTTTTTGTTTTTCCGCGAGAATATGCGGGCTCCCGTGCCGATATGTGGTGACAAAGCACGGGAGCATGCATTATAATTGAAAAAACAGATTCCCGAGATGCGCCATGAAACAGACAAGACCATTCCCGAAAGCCCGGGTCACCAGAAAAGCAGAGATATCCATAAAGAACGGGCACCCCTGGGTGTACGAGGACGAGATCACATCGACCGAGGGGGAGCTGCCCAACGGATGCATAGTCGACGTGTACTCCCCCAAGGATTCCTGGCTGGGAGCGGGCCTTCTGAGCCTTCACAGCAAGATCCGCATAAGGATCCTGTCCTCCAACGCCAACGAGACCTTTTCCGGGCAGTTCTGGATCAGAAGGGTGGGCTACGCCCTGGATCTGCGCAGATCAGTCATGGGCGAATACTATCCTTCCTGCTGCCGGCTGATCTTCGGCGAGGCCGACGGCCTGCCTGGCCTGACGGTGGACTGTTTCGGGGACCTGCTGGTAAGCGAGGTTCTCTCCTACGGCATCGATATGAGAAAGGACCAGATATACCGCGCCCTGAAGGAGCGCCTTTCCCTCGACGGCGTGAACATTCGGGGCATCTGGGAGAGGAACACTTCCTCCCTCAGGGAAAAGGAAGGCCTGGAGACCTTCAGCGGCTGGTATGCGGGGGATCTTTTTCCGGAGGACTGCGGCAGCGCCCTGACCGAGATCACGGAGAACGGCATCAGGTACGCGGTGGACGTGGAGAACGGCCAGAAGACCGGATTCTTCCTGGACCAGAAGTACAACAGGCTCAGGATACAGCAGCTGGCACGGGGAAGAAGGGTGCTGGACTGCTTCACCCATACCGGGTCATTCGCCATGAACGCCGCGGCGGGAGGCGCCGAAAAGGTGACGGCGGTGGATATATCATCCTTTGCCATCGAGTCAGCCCGGCAAAACCTGGTGCTCAACGGTCTTGAGGGCAGGGTGGAGACGGTCTGCGCCGACGTATTCGAGCTGCTCAACGAAAAGCTAAGAGACCGCTCCGACCGCTACGATATGATAATTCTGGATCCCCCCGCCTTCACCAAGAGCCGTTCCACGGTGGACAGCGCGTCCCGGGGCTATAAACAGATAAACATGGCGGCCATGAGGCTGCTGCCCAGGGGAGGCATCCTCGCCACATGCTCCTGCTCCCATTTCATGACGGAGAGCCTGTTCGAGAAGATGCTCGCCTCCGCGGCCAGGGACGCGGGAGTATCCGTGAAGATACTGGAAAAGCGGCAGCAGGCGCCGGACCATCCGGTCCTGCTGGGGGTCGATGAAACGAGTTACCTGAAATTCTATATACTGCAGATCGTATGACGGGAGAAAGATATGGCAATAGTTGTATTCGGATCGGTTTTCGTGGATATCAAGGGTCATCCCTATGATGTGTTCGTGCCCAACGGACGCAATTCCGGCTGGGTGGAGACTGTGTACGGCGGCGTCAGCCGCAACGTTACGGAGAATCTTTCTAACCTCGGACTGGAGCCGGTGTTCGTCAGCCTGGTGGACAATTCCCCCACCGGCGGGGACGTGGTCAGGAAGCTTTCAGAAGCGGGCTGCGACATAAGATACATAAGGTGGGTCCCGGGCAGCATGGGTACATGGCTCGCGGTGTTCGACGAAAGAGGGGATGTCTTCGCGTCCATCTCGAAGCGGCCGGACCTCGCCCCCATCGGGGAGATTCTGGACGAGTTCGGGGATGAGATCATTTCCGCGGCGGACAGCATCATACTGGAGATAGACATGCCTTCCGATATCGTGAAAAGGATCTACGATCTGGCCGAAAGATACGGCGTGCAGGTCTACGCCCTGGTGTCGAACATATCCTTCGCGGTGGAGAACATCGACATGATAAGGCGCACGGAATGCTTCGTGTGCAATCTCCAGGAAGCTGAGCAGTTCTTCTCGGAGAGCTATGAGGGATTTTCACCCTCCCTTATCGCAGAAAAGGTCGCTTCGGGAATACGGCGCCTGGGCATCCGCCGTATGGTGGTCACCCTCGGAGAGAACGGATGTGTCTTCGCGGATCCCGACGGGAGCTTCGGCACCTGCGACGCCGAAAGCGTGGAGCCGAAAGACACTACCGGTGCGGGGGACGCCTTCTTTTCCGGAGTCGCAGCATCCCTGACGTACGGCCTGGATATCAGGGACGCCTGCCGCAACGGTACCCGCATGGCCGCCGAGACCATCATGCGTTATGAGAACGTCGTTCCCAGGCACGAGGCCTCAGAATTCGGCATCTTCAGGAGCCGCTGATGCTCATTTTTACCGTAAATCAATCATTTTTTTGATATACAGAGCAAAAAAAGATTGACAGTCCGGGCAGTTTTATGTAAAATTACCGTTGGCTTCACTCGTTTTGACTAGCCCCCGGAACGGGAATGGCCGCACAACAAAAGATTCAGTTTGGAGATAAAAATGTTAACCAGAACGACATTAACTGCTAAACCGGATATGATAGAAAAGAAATGGTACGTCATCGACGCCGAGGGACAGACCCTCGGAAGACTCGCCGCAGAGGCAGCCGCCATCCTCAGGGGAAAGAACAAGCCCTACTTTTCTACCAACATCGACACCGGTGATTATGTAATAGTAATAAATGCTGACAAGATAAAGCTCACAGGCAGAAAGCTGGAGCAGAAGAGATACTACAGACATACCGGATATCCCGGAGGACTCAGGTCCATTTCCGCCGGAGAACTCCTGCAGACCAAGCCTGAGCAGGTAGTGGAGAAAGCCATCAAGGGTATGCTTCCCCACACGAAGCTCGGACGCCAGCAGGCAAAGAAACTTCATGTATACGCAGGACCCGAGCACAAGCAGGCTGCTCAGAAGCCGGAAGTATATACGCTTAGAGGTTAGGGAGGAAGAATATGGCAGAGTACACAAGAGCTACAGGAAGAAGAAAGACTGCTGTCGCCAGAGTCATGCTCACTCCGGGCAGCGGCAAATTCGTGATCAACGGCAAGGACATCGAGGATTACTTCAACCTCGAGACCATGAGAATCATCGCCAGACAGGCTCTGGTCCTTACCAACACCGAGTCCAAGTATGACATCAAAGTCAATGTCGTAGGCGGCGGAATGAACGGACAAGCCGGTGCCATCCGTCACGGTGTTGCAAGAGCCCTCAAGCTTGCGGATCCCACCCTCAAGGACGAGATCAAGAAGGCAGGATTCCTCACCAGAGACTCCAGAATGGTCGAGCGTAAAAAGTACGGTCTCAAGAAGGCCCGCAG
>JAGACT010000014.1 GCA_017613995.1 Eubacteriaceae bacterium | reverse complement strand
TTCGGTATGTATTCCGAGCTGTAGGCGCTGTAGGTCTTCACGGAAGTCAGGATCATCCAGTAGAAGGGGAAGAGCACCATCACGGCCCAGAAGGCCAGGAACGTGTAAATGATGAGCTTTCTTATCGTTTCGGAGACCCTGTAGGATCTCTGTCTGTTTTCGCTGTTTTTATCCATTTTTCACCTCACGCGCTGACCTTTCCCCTTGAGATCATAAGGTTGATGACAGTTATGGTGAGCACTATGGCGAACAGTATCAGAGCCGCCGCGGAAGCGTAGGACGGGTACCCGCCGCTGTTCCCGTAGAGCATGTCGTATACGTAGCCCACTATCGTGTTCATCCCCGCCGCATTCAGGTTCGTGCCGAAGATGGCCACCGCGTCCGAATAGGCTTTGAAGGCCCCTATGAATCCCGTAATCACCAGATAGAAGATCATCGGGGAGATCATGGGCAGCGTAATGCGCCAGAACATGCGGCTGCGGCTGGTCCCGTCTATGCGGGCAGCGTTGTAGTAATCCTCGTTCACCGATGCCAGAGCGCTGGTAAGTATCAGGATCTTGAAGGGCAGCACCACCCATACGGTGTAGAAACACAGCACGAACATCTTTGCCCAGTAGGGACCCTCGATGAAGTCCACCGGGGACATCCCGAAGGCTCCCAGGAGGAGGTTCACCAGGCCGTCGGAATAGGCCGTCTTTTTGAACAGTATCATGAACACCAGGCCCACCGCCAGAGTATTGGTGACGTAGGGCAGGAAGTATATGGTGGAAAACAGTTCCTTCAGCTTCTTTATTGAGCTCAGGGCCAGGGATATCAGCAGGGCGAAGCCCGTGGAAAGCGGAACCGTTATGATCACCAGTATGAAGGTGTTTTTCAGGGCCTGCATGAAATAGGGATCATGCAGCACATAGGAGTAATTGTATGTACCGGTACCGAAGAACGTCTGGGAAGCGAAGTTGTAGCCTTCCTCGAAGGAATAGACCACCACGTCCACCAGCGGGTAGACCATGAACACTCCCAGGAAAAGGACCGCCGGCATCAGATACAGCCATGCTTTCCTGTTGTTTTCGTTCATGGCCTCTCCTCCGTGCGGATTCGTTCTCCGTCTTCTCCGAAGATGAACATCTTTGAGGGCTTTATCCTGAAGCGGACAGTCTTTTCTCCCTCTCCGGGCAGCAGTTCGCTGCCGACTATCGCCCTCAGGGCGGGTGAGGTGCCCGACGGATGGGTAAAGACGATGCTGCAGTCCCGTCCCATGACTTCCAGGGCACTGATGCCGCACCTGAAGGGTCCGTCCGGATCCGGCACCAGAGCCTCGGGGCGGATGGCTACGGAGACCTTCCGGTCCGAAATGCCGTCAAGGCCGTCCGCGATGATGTCCTCTCCCGCATACAGCGCGCCGGAGCGGATCTGTCCGGAGAACACGTTGATCGCCGGGGTCCCCAGGAATTTTGCCACGAAAAGGTTCGCGGGATCGTCATATACTTCCTGGGGTTTTCCTGTCTGCCTGATGATCCCGTCCTCCATGACCACGATCATGTCCGTGATGCTCATGGCTTCCTCCTGATCGTGGGTCACGAAGATGGTGGTTATGCCGGTCTCCTTCTGTATGCGCCTTATCTCTTCACGGGTCTGGAGCCTTAGCCTGGCGTCCAGGTTGGAAAGGGGCTCGTCCAGCAGCAGCACTCCGGGACGCTTTACCAGGGCGCGGGCAATGGCCACCCTCTGCTGCTGTCCTCCGGAGAGCTCCGCGGGCCTGCGGTCCATGTAATCCTCTATCTGCACCAGCCTTGCTGCTTCCAGCGCTTTTTCCTCCATCTCCCGGCGGGTCATTTTTTTATCCCCCTTCAGGTTCTCCAGGGGGAACATTATGTTCTTCTTCACCGTAAGATGGGGATACAGGGCGTAATTCTGGAATACAAGCCCCACTCCCCTGTGCTCGGGAGGCAGGGATGTGACGTCTTCGTCACCGAAGAATATCCTTCCGGATGAGGGCGTCAGCAGTCCGCAGATCAGGTTGAGCGTGGTGCTTTTGCCGCATCCCGAAGGTCCCAGAAGTCCCACCAGAAGGCCGTCGGGGATCTCGAGATCAAAATCACTTACGGCAACGGTATCCGGGTCGCCCTTCTTTCTGGATGGGAACCTCATGAACAGATGATCCAGTACTACCTTCATATATATATCTCCCTTGTTTTACTGTCTGCTCAGTCATAAAGAAGTCCCGCCACCAGAGTGTAGTACTCCGGCAGCTTTCCTTCGCTGTCCCAGATGAGATCTATGCCCAGCAGGTCCCCTATGGTGGCGGTGATGTCCGCTCCCAGGGACTCCAGTGAATATCTCATCCGTCCGGGGAAACGGCAGCTCTCCCCGTCGGGCCTGGCGCAGCCCTCCGGGCACAGAGTGCAGCTGCCGGCGTTCAGCGCCGTACCGCCGGTCTCCTCCTCCAGTCCTCTGAGGTATTCGTCGAGCTTCTTTCTTTCGACTCTGAGGCTGCCTGCGATGACTTCCCTCAGTTCCTCCCTGCTGAGGGTCTTCTCCCGCATTTCGGGCGAATAGATGATCTTCAGCCCTATGACCCTGAGAGTGGAGAATTTTCTGAAATACTCTTCCGTGTCGAAATCGTATTCCGGACAGCTCCATATCCTGCCGTAGTTCGGACACTGTCTGCAGTACTCTATGAATTCCTTCGCTCTCACATATCTGTCCACGTAATCCGAAACGGATATCTCAGCTTCCTTCATCTGTGTAGTGTAATCCATTGCAAATACCCCGTTCTTTTTCTGTTTACATTATTATATATATATTAGCACAAACCGGGACGGAAAGCATCACAGTGGTCCGCAAAGGAGTCCATGCCCCTTGCAAAACTCATTATTTGTGGTATTATATTATCTGCGTGCGCCTGTAGCTCAGTGGATAGAGCAGCGGATTCCGGTTCCGCGTGCGGAGGTTCGATTCCTCTCAGGCGTACCATTTTTGTGCACATAAAAAAGCCCGGGGGCAATGCCCGCGGGCCCTGTGTCTGACATGATCAGTAAACAGACTTGTCTATGAAGATGAAGTGGACCTCGTCCCCGTCCTGATCGATCCACAGGTGCAGGTTGCCCGCCGCTTCATCCACGTTAAAGCGGTAATTGGTGCTGACCCCGTCCATGGTGATGGTGAGGATTCCGTCCTCGGAACTGGATACGGTGATATTCGTTGTCTTCGATTCCATCTTGTAGACCGTCTCTCCGTCCACGACTTCGGTGACATACACGGTCTCGCCCGCTTCGTTGACTATGGTGGAGCGGATCATCTCCATGTACGTGCCGCTGTGGTCGGCATTGATGGTCATGTATGCTTCGGGATGCTCCACCGACCTGGTGTTGACATACTTGCTGTCCAGCACCCATTCGCCTTCCACGGCGGATATATTCGTCGAATGCTCCTGATATGCCTTGCAGCCGCAGAAAAGCAGCATCAGGCACAGTACCATGCATAAGGCTCTGAACTTCTTCATTTTTTCCTCCCTGATAAATAATCAGTGTACTTCGTTAATTATAGCAAAGGTAGGGGCAGTATGGGAATATCTGCCCATTAATTTTCCATTACAGAATCTATTACGGCGGAGCCTATCAGCTCGTCCCCGAGATAGAACACACCGGACTGCCCCGGGGCCAGACCGCTCTGGGGCTCGTCGAAAACGACCCGCGCCCCTTCGCCCGATCTGAACAGCGTGGCGGCTCTCTCCTGCTGGCGGTAGCGGTACTTCACCATGCAGCGGATCTCGCTGCCTTCCACGGGATTCACAAGGTGCAGCTTCTCCGAGTAAAAGCCCTCCGAGAACAGCAGAGGGTTGGAAGCGCCCTCGCATACGAGAAGCACGTTTCTATCCATGTCCTTTCCGCAGACGAACCATCTTTCTCCGCCGCCCATGTTTCCTATCCCGAGGCCCCTTCTCTGGCCGATGGTATAGTACATCAGCCCGTCATGGGATCCGATGACCTTTCCGCTGTCCGCGTCCACGATGTCCCCGGGCATGGCGGGAAGGTAATCCATGAGGAACTTCTTGAAGTTCCTCTCCCCGATGAAGCATACCCCGGTGGAGTCCTTTTTTTCCGCGGTCCGAAGCCCCAGCCCGGCGGCTATTTTTCTTACCTCGGACTTCATCATGCCTCCCACCGGGAAGAGGGCAGCCGCCGCCTGTTCGGAAGTGAGGGAGCACAGAAAGTAGCTCTGGTCCTT
>JAGACT010000126.1 GCA_017613995.1 Eubacteriaceae bacterium | reverse complement strand
TTCCTGGGAGGATACTTCGCGTTCAACACGAACACTGATCCTTCCATGATCCCCTACGCCAGCTTCGGCGTGGCCTGTGCGGGTCTCATGTACGTGTTGCTGGCGGCCCTCATCAAGGCGTTCGGCGCCAAGAAGGTCATGCAGTATTTCCCGCCCATCGTGACCGGACCCATCATCATCGCCATCGGACTCACCCTTTCCGGCAGCGCTCTCGAGAACTGCCAGCAGAGCTGGACGGTCGCCGTCATCGCGCTGGTGGTCATCATCATCTGCAACATGTGGGGCAAGGGAATGATCAAGATAGTGCCCGTGCTTATGGGCGTCGTCGTATCCTACGTATGCGCCGCATTCATGGGCCTGGTGGACACCACCGCCATAAGGGAAGCGGCATGGATCGGTCTTCCCGTAGCAATGGACAACACCGTGTTCTCCCTGATCGGAAAAGCGGACTCGTCCCTTCTGATCTCCGCGGTGATCACAATCCTTCCCATTTCTCTCGCCACCATGGTGGAGCACATCGGAGACATCTCCGCCATATCCTCCACAGTTGGAGAGAACTTCATCGCAGATCCCGGACTGTACCGTTCCCTCACGGGTGACGGTCTTGCCACCACTCTGGCGGCTCTGTTCGGAGCTCCCGCCAATACTACCTACGGAGAGAACACCGGCGTTCTGAACCTCACCAAGGTATACGATCCCAAGGTGATCAGGCTCGCAGCCGTATTCGCCATCATACTGTCATTCTCACCGAAGTTCGCGGCCCTCATCGCAGCCATGCCCGCCGCCACCATCGGAGGCATCTCCCTGGTGCTTTACGGAATGATCTCCGCCGCCGGTGTGAGAAACGTCGTGGAGAACAGAGTTGATTTCACCAATAACCGCAACGTTATCATCGCAGCCCTGATCCTGGTGCTGTCCATCGGCATCAAGTACGGTACAGGCGCCGCCCAGGCAGTAAGCCTGAACATCGGCAGCGTCACCATCAGCCTCTCGGGTCTGGCGGTAGCCGCCATCGTGGGCATAGTGCTCAACGCGGTGCTTCCCGGCAAGGATTACGAATTCACCGCTGAGAACAGAGAAGACGCCGAAAAGTTCCCCAACTTCGAGGTCTGAGGGAACCGTTTTACCTAACCCGCATCGAGGGCCGTTTCATGCGGCCCTTTTTTGCGCAAAAAAAGCGGAAGGAGCTTCTCCTTCCGCCCTGTCTTTTTATATCACTGCTGTCCGTTCTCCTCCGGCTGTTCCTCCAGCCTGAGCTGGATCCCGCCGCTGAACTCCTCGAATTTCGGCATCTCGGAGATGGAGGTGATGTCCATGAGCTTCAGGAACTCGGGGGTGGTCTCGTAGGTGACGGGCCTTCCCGGCGCGTCCAGCTTGCCGGCGATCCTCACGAAGCCCCTGTCCACCAGCAGGTCCAGCGAGCTGGAGGACTGAACTCCCCTTATGTATTCTATATCAGCCCTGGTCACGGGCTGGCGGTACGCGACTATGGAAAGGGTCTCCAGCGCCGCCTGGGACAGGGAGGACGCGGGAGTGGCCTTCACTATATTTCTGATGTAGGGGAAGTACTCGTTGCGGGTGAGCATCTGGTAGCGGTTCTCCATCTGCATGATCCTCAGCCCCCGCATGCCGCGGTCGTAGTCTTCCATGAGTTCGCGGAGAAGCTCCCTGGTCTCGGAGGGAGTCTTTTCTATAGCCCTGGCGAGAGCCTGAAGAGCCACCGACTCGCCGCTGGCAAAAAGTATGGCTTCCAGTGCGTATTTAAGATCAAGTTCATCCATTATGGTCAGCTCATGCCCTTTCGATGATTATGTCAGCATACGGTGTTTCCTGGGAAAGGAGCACCGTTCCGTCCTTGACCATCTCCAGGATGGCCAGGAAGGCTGCTATGATGTAGTATTTGCCCGAGTGTTCCTCGAACAGAGAAAAGAAGCTTATGGTGTTTTCCATCTCGAGCCTGCGGGAGATGCTTTCGATCATGTCCTCCACGGACACCTCCTCCCGCATGATGGTATAGTCGAATTCCTCTTCGGGCTTTATGCGGGTGCGGGCGAAAACGCTCCTTATGGCGTTCAGCAGCATCTGGGTATTGATGTCCACCGGGGAGCTCTCCTCGGCAAGCTGCGGGAAGTACTCCGGATCCTTCTCCACCAGCTCCTGGTAGGTGCTTTCCCCTCTTTTGATGTATTCGCTGATCTGCTTGAAAACACGGTACTCGTTGAGTCTCCTGACCAGCTCCTCCCGGGGATCCGTCTGTTCCTCCTCGGGCTCTTCCTTCGGGAGCATCATGCGGGTCTTTATCTCAATCAGCTGGGCTGCCACCACGATGAACTCGCTGGCCAGCTCTATGTTCAGCTCGTCCGCCTGATACAGGTAGTTCATGTACTGGTCCGTGATCTTCGCTATGGGGATATCGTAGATGTTTATCTCGTTCTTCGACAGAAGGCTCAGAAGCAGATCCAGAGGTCCGTCGAAGGTCTCGAACTGTACTTTTTCCAAGGCCCCCTCCTTCAGGATATTATCAGTCTGTACAGGAAACTGATGACAGGGTCAATTATAACATTCAACACGCCCAATAGATAAAGGACCAGCACAACAATGTAAAAATACTTCTGATACTGGTAGAACAGCTGCTCCCACTTGTCCGGCAGCAGGGACGCGAAGATCTTCGAGCCGTCCAGGGGAGGGAAGGGCAGCAGGTTGAACACCGCGTAGCCTATGTTGAGCTGGGTGAAAATGATCAGGAAGTACACGCTGTAGTACAGGGCGTCGCGGCGCACCACCTGGGGCATAAGTCCCGATGCCACCCTGCCCGCGATGAGGGCCAGCAGCAGGTTCGTGGCGGGTCCCGCCAGGGCCACCAGCAGCATGCCCTTCTTTCTGTCCCGGAACCGGTAGGGATTCACCGGCACGGGCTTCGCGTAGCCTATGCGCATCACGATCAGCATCAGAAGCCCCATCGGGTCGATGTGTGCTATTGGGTTCAGGGTGAGCCTTCCGCTCTCCTTGGCGGTGGGATCCCCGAGCCTCAGGGCGGTGTAGCCGTGGGCGCATTCGTGCAGCGTGATGGAGATGAGGGACGCGGCCGCTATCATGGCATAGTATATGATCTTCTCGGTATCCATGCGATACTTCCTCCCGGCGCCGAAAACTGTTGTCGGCATGCCTTACATATTGTATAATAGCATAGCATTTATCAATAGTCAAAACAACGGAGTCAAAGGCATTTTATGAGGATCAACAAATACATCGCCCTGTGCGGCGTCGCCTCCAGAAGGAAGGCGGACGAACTTATACAAAAGGGAGCAGTGAGCGTCAACGGAGCCAGGATAACCGAACCCGGGCTGGATGTGGACCCGGAGCGGGACATTGTCACCGTGAGGGGAAAAGAGATCCGTCCCCAGGAGGAGAAGGTCTATTACATGCTCAACAAGCCCGTGGGGGTCATCAGCGCAGCGAAGGCCGATCACGGCGAGACCACCGTTCTGGACCTCATAGACGATACCGGGCACCGGCTCTATCCCGTGGGAAGGCTGGACAAGGACAGCGAGGGACTCATCTTCATAACCAACGACGGGGATTTCGCCTATAAGCTTACTCACCCGAAGTTCAACAAGGGTAAGAGGTACCTCGCCCTGCTCACCGGTGAGGTGGACGAGAAGGATCTCAGAAAGCTTACCCGGGGAGTCATGCTGGAGGACGGTCCCGCCTCGGCGAACTTCGTGCGCCTGGACAGGTTGGTAAAGGGCAACAGCCGGGTGGAGATAGTCATTTCCGAGGGCCGCAACCGCCAGATAAGGCGCATGTGCGAGATCATCGGGCATCCCGTCATCTCCCTGAAGAGGACCGAGGAAGCCGGCATCCCCCTGGGGAATCTTAAGAGCGGCACCTACAGGACACTGACCCCGAAGGAGGTCCGCACCTGCATGTCCGAATCCGCGAAGGAGGCTTCCCCGAAGAAGGGCGGCGCCCCCCGTTCCGGCGGAGCAGCGGCTGAAACGGCCCATAAAAACGGAGCTAAAAAAACAAAAAAAGCCCCGGGAAAAGTTGACAATAAAAAATAATTATGTATAATATATTCTTGTAGCGCCTCAATAGCTCAGTCGGTAGAGCGCACGGCTGTTAACCGTTAGGTCCAAGGTTCGAGTCCTTGTTGGGGCGCCATTTTTGTATTCAAAAACACTTAGCAGGTGGATATATGATCGAAAACAGATTCAGAGTCACCGACATGCATACCCACGTTTATCCCGAAAAGATAGCCGCCAAGGCCGTGGCCGGCACCGACAGATTCTACGGGACCGTTTCCTACGGCACCGGAGTCACGGACCAGCTGGTGGAAGTGGGAAAGGCCGCCGGGACGGATCATTTTCTCATTCATTCGGTCGCCACCACGCCCCATCAGGTATCCAGCATCAATCGTTTCATCGCATCGGAGGCGGACCGCTTTGACTGTGTCACGGGATACGGCACCCTCTATCCCCTCGGGGAAGTAAAGACCGACATAGAAGAGATAACGGACCTGGGCATGAAAGGGGTCAAGATGCATCCCGAGATCCAGGGCTTCAAAGTTGACGAGGACTGCTTCGTCAGCATGCTGAAGCTCTGCGCCGAGAACGGTCTTACGGTGCTTCTGCATACCGGGGATACCCGCTATGACTGCTCGAATCCCAATAGGCTCGTGCCTGTGCTGCGGGAGATACCGTCCCTTAAGCTCATCGGCGCCCATTTCGGCGGATGGTCCAACTGGACCGAAGCCTGCAGCCAGCTTAAGCAGTTCCCCAACTTCTTCGTGGACGTCTCGTCCTCTCTTATGTTCATATCCCCCGAACAGGCGGCGGAAGTGATCCATGCCTACGGAGCGGACAGGGTGATGTACGGCACCGACTATCCCATGTGGGATCCTGCTGCGGAGATAGAGCGCTTCATGAAACTGCCCCTTAGTGACGAAGAAAGAAAGATGATCCTTTACGACAACGCAAAAAGGATCCTCGGAATAGGCTGACAGATCCCTCAGCTCCGGATTTCCGGAGCTTTTTTCTGTTTTGTGTGGTAATATTATATATGAAGGCATCCTGCGGGGATGCCCGGGAGGAATATGAAATGGAAATGTCTCTTGAGTACATAATCAGCCGCGCCGCAAAGGATGCGGGCATCGACGAGACCGGAGAAGTCAGCATAAGGGAACTGGAATACAGGGATGAAGTAAGAAAGATCTGCGAAGGCAATTCATGCCGCTGCTACGGCACCACGTGGGCCTGCCCGCCGGGGGTGGGAACCCTGGAGGAATGCCAGAAGAGGCTGGAGAGCTACAACAGGATGATGGTGTTCAGCAAGATCTACCGCCTGGAGGATTCCTTCGATTTCGCGGGGATGAGAAGCGCCATGAATGATTTCAAGGACGTGACGGAAGCCTTCGACAGGGGACTGGGCAGGGATTTCCCGCCCCACATGGTCCTCTCCAACGAGAGCTGCCACCGCTGCGAGGTCTGCACTTATCCCGACGAGCCCTGCAGGTTCCCGGATAAGCTCTATCAGGCCATTGAGGGCTACGGCCTCGTGGTGAGCGTGCTGGCGACCCGGGCCGGCATAAAGTACAACAACGGGCCGGATACCCTGACGTTTTTCGGAGCGCTGCTCTGGGGCCGCTCCTGAAAAGGTGATACGGATGATAACCGACGATATCAGAGCGGAGCTGAAGCGCAGCGCCGACGGGCCCTACAGGCAGTTCCAGGCAAAGCTTCTTCCCACGGTGGATCCTTCGAGGATCATCGGGGTCAGGACTCCCGCGCTGAAAAGCATGGCCAGGCAGTTCTCCCTCCGGGAGGACGCGGGAGAGTTTCTGGACGCTCTGCCCCACGAATATTTCGACGAGGACCAGCTGCACGCCTTCATGATATCCCTCATAAAGGACTTCGGGGAATGCATCCGCAGGGTGGAGGCATTCCTGCCGTTCATCGACAACTGGGCCACCTGCGACCAGCTCTCCCCGAAGGTCTTTTCGAAGCATAAAGCGGAGCTGCTCCCCCGTATCATGGAATGGATCGCCTCGGATGACACATATACGGTGCGCTTCGGCATC
>JAGACT010000125.1 GCA_017613995.1 Eubacteriaceae bacterium | reverse complement strand
CGGGCCACGATGGATTCCGTGACGGCTATGACGTCGCGGTCCCTGAGGGCGAAACCGGGGGTCTTGCAGGCCTCTATGACGCCTTCCGTAACTATCTCGGCCAGGTCGTCCCCTTCCCTTATGATCGGCATGCGGATGCCGCAGGATATCGTTCCGATTCTTCTTTCACTGTCTGACATGTCTGGTTCCTTTCCGCGGAGCCTGCCGGCCGCGGGACACTGCCGCGGCGAACGCTGCCGCATGAAAAATACCTTTAAAATGTATCATTATTAAAGGTTGTTGTCAATAAAAAGACCACCATTAAATACAATCCCTGCTCCTGGAGCTGCATCCTTTTCGACGCATCGATTGGTTCACGCATCGGCTTGTCACGGTCTTTTCCATCCTTCGGCAAATGCCTGGCTGGCCCCCTTCGGCGTATACTGGGCCGAATTCAGTCCCGCCGTGCCGCTGCCCGGCAGTATCATTCCGCCTGTCCCCCTTCCGAGCCATGCCGACTTCAGTCCTTCTGCCTTGGGACGCGATACTTCCTCGCTGCGTCTTCTTTCAAAGAGCCATTCAAAGGTATATGTCAGCTGATAAGCGTATTTCCAGGTTGACATATGGGTGCCGCGGGTCAGTTTAATCCTGTTGATTCCCCCGCCGGGGGCGGACGTATCATGCTCGGTAAGGGAACGCTCCAGTTCATACTGCTCATCCGCAGGGAGATACGGATCCCACCCTGCCGACGCAGCGGGTGCACCGGCGTGAGCCAGATATTCCTGTGTATAGTCCCACTGTGCCGATGCCATTATATCATCTGCACAGGTAACGGCAAGAATATTGTCATCGGATATCATATAATACCAGTTCAGATGGTTTTCGGGATCCACACCCGGCCCTCTGAAACTCACGGGATCGTTCAGGGGGCACCTGGCTGCCGCGCCGCCGTGCTGGTACGGTTTGTCATAGCTGTTTGACCACTGAGCGCCCGCCACCGCAATCGCCGCGAAGAAATTGTCGCGCTGTGACGCCATGTAGAGAGCGGCCATGCCTCCCATGGACTGGCCTGTAGCATATATCCGATCGTCATCGATGTAATCCCCGTACTCTTTCAGGACCTGATCGATGAGCTGCCAGATCGCGGGATTGGCTTCACTTGAAGCGCACATGTCGTCCGTAGTCCGGCGTATCTCCTCAATCTGTGGGACGATTACTATCGAAGGATCACGCTGCTGCAGATCTTTCGATGAAAGGATGGCAGCTGCCCTCGATGACGTGAGGGCGGCCATGGGGTCTTCATCGTTGGCCCCCGCGTGTTCCATGTGTATGACAAGGCATACTTTTCCCCTGTTGGATTCCAGTATGTCCCCGGAGGGCACATATATGCCGTAGGGCAGCAGGAAATCGTGGTACTCCCCGTCATACTCGCTGTAGCATCCCGCGGCCCGGAAGGCCGTTCCGTCCTCTTTGCGGTGAAGCGTCCAACCGGAATCGGGTCCGAATTCAGGCAGAAGGATACTGTCCTTGGCAGCGACAGCCTCCGGCTCACCTTTTTTAAAGGGAGACGATGACGGAATCATGCTGTAATTCGAGAAGACCTTATCAGATGGTTCAATTGTGCCGCAAACGCCTTTAACGCTCCCCGTCTGCTGCGCGCTGACCGCCATAGTGTAGGTATACGGCAGATTCTGTCCGCACAGCATATATGCGGTATTCACTCTCAGCACCACATATCGCCCGTCTCTGACGACTCCTGTATCCGCGCATTCGTCGGTAACATACGCGCTGATAAGAGCGCCTTCATTACCGGGGATATCGTCCCCGTCGATCTCTATAACGTTTCCGAAACCATGTTCCCTCTCCTGCATCATGACATAGTCATCTATAAGATAGGATCCCATGATGTCCTGACGTGAATCGATCTGCCTGTCGTATTCAAGGATGATCGCATAGACTTTTGCACCTTCCAGATCGATGAACCCGTATGCAAAGATGTTTTTCACGGATCTGTCGGCGGAAGTGATGATATCTTCAGTCATTTTTCCTCCGTGTTTACAGCCGCCTTAAAGCGGTATTCAAATAAACGGGGACGCGAATGCATCCCCGGATTCTTTTATATCAGAGCTCTTCCGCGTTGACGAACTGGCTCGTCCACAGCTGGGAGTAGAAGCCGCCCGCCTCCAGCAGTCCCTCATGGGTGCCGGATTCCACTATGTCTCCGTCCTTCATGACCAGAATGACGTCGGCGTTGCGGATCGTGGAAAGCCTGTGGGCTATGGTGAAGGACGTCCTGCCCTTGGTAAGGGTATCCATGGCGTCCTGGACGATCTGCTCCGTCCTGGTATCCACCGAGCTGGTGGCTTCGTCCAGTATCAGAAGCGGCGCGTTTCTGATCATTGCCCTGGCAATGGTGATGAGCTGCCTCTGGCCCGCGGACAGGTTGCTGTCGTCGGTGAGCACCGTATCGTATCCGTCGGGCAGTGAACTGATGAAGTGGTGCAGGCCCACGGCCTTGCAGGCTTCCACCACCTGCTCGTCGGTAACGTCCTTCATACTGTAGACGATGTTGTCCCGGATGCTTCCTTCGAACAGCCACGTATCCTGCAGAACCATGCAGAACTGATCGTGCACGTTCTCCCTGGGCACGTCCCTGGTGTTTACGCCGTCTATGGTGATGGTGCCGGAATCTATGTCGTAGAAACGCATCAGCAGGTTCACCATCGTGGTCTTTCCGGCTCCGGTGGGGCCGACTATGGCCACCTTCTGGCCGGGCTTTATCTCCACCGAGAAATCGTGGATGACCGGTCTGTCGGGCAGGTATCCGAAATGTACGTGTTCGAAGTTCACGAGACCGTCCACGTCGTTGAGCAGGCTGGGCTTGGCGCTCTCGTCCTCCATCTCCTCTTCCGCCAGGAAGCTGAAGATCCTTTCAGCGGCCGCCGTGGCGGACTGGATGCTGGTGGCAGCCTGGGCGATCTGTCCGAGGGGCTGGGTGAACATCTTGACGTAGAGGATGAACGCTATGACGGTACCGAAGCGGATGGTTCCGTTTCTGACCATGATGGCGCCCAGCACGCATATGGCTACGTATCCCGCGTTGGAAAGGAATTCCATGATGGGACGCATGATGCCGCTGATGAACTGGCTCTTCCAGTTGTTCTCATACAGGTGACGGTTCAGTATCTCGAATTCCTCGATGGACTGGGCCTCGCCGTTGTATGCCTTGACTATGATGTGACCGGCGTACATCTCCTCGATGTGTCCGTTGATCAGGCCCAGGTATGTCTGACGGCGGGTAAAGTATTTCTGGGAACGGCTGATGACGATCTTCATCATGAAGAATCCCGAAAGCGAGCATACGATGGCGATGCCGCTCAGAGTCACGTTGGTAATGAGCATCATTATCAGGCAGCCCACGAAGGTGGTCAGTGACGATACGATCTCGCTGGCGGCGTGGTTGAGGCTCATGCCCACGGTATCCACGTCGTTGGTGACACGGCTCAGCAGGTCTCCGAAGGAGGATGTATCGAACCTCTTCAGGGGGATGCGGTTGAGCTTCTTGGATATCTCGTTGCGCATGTAGCGCATCGTGTTCTGGGTGGCGTTGGTCAGCACCAGGCTCTGGATCAGGGAGATCAGAGAGCTTCCCAGATAGAAGCACATCACCATAATGCTTATCCTTATGATGGCGGGCATATCCATGTGCATGTTGGCCATGCCGTCCTCGATCAGATTGGTGATCTTTCTCATGTTGTCGGGGCCGAACAGCTGCAGCAGCACGCTCACCATGGCGCAGGTGAACGCTATAGCGTACTGGGGCAGGAACACCCTCAGGTAGCTGAGAAGCTGCTTGATGGTCTTCTTGAAGTCCCTCGGCTTCTCGTTGACCCTCATACGGCCTCCGCCCTGTCTTATCTTGGCTTCTCCGAGTTTATAATCATTCTTGGCCATTACTGCAGTTCCTCCTCTGAAAGCTGAGTATAGGCGATCTGACGGTAGACCTCGCAGTCCTTCATCAGTTCGCTGTGGGTACCCATACCCACCATTTTGCCTTCATCCAGGACGATGATCCTGTCAGCGTCCCTTATGGTGCCGATTCTCTGGGCAACTATGAGCGTCGTGGCTCCCTGGGTGTATTCCTTAAGAGCCGCTCTCAGAGTACGGTCGGTCTGGTAGTCCAGGGCAGAGAACGTATCGTCGAAGATGTAGATCTCGGGATTCCTGAAGATGGCCCTGGCGATGGACAGACGCTGCTTCTGACCGCCGGAAACGTTGGTTCCGCCTCTGGTGATCTCCGCGTCGTAACCGTCCTCCAGCGCCTCGACAAAGTCTTTGGCCTGGGCGACTTCGATCGCCTCCCTGATGCGGTCCCGGGCCTCCTCTTCCGTATAGGAATTGAAGCTGGTACCGTAGTCCACGTTGTCAGCGACGGTTCCCGTAAAGAGCACCGCCCTCTGGGGAGCGTATCCCACGAGAGCTCTGAGGGCTCTCTGGTCGTATTCTCTGACGTCCACTCCGTCCACCAGGACCTCTCCTCCGGTCACGTCGTAGAAACGCGGTATCAGGTTCACCAGCGTGGTCTTTCCGCTTCCGGTCGCTCCTATGAATGCCACGGTCTCTCCCTTGTTGGCCCTGAAGCTGATGTCCGAGAGCATGTCGCCCTCGGTGCCGGGATAGCGGAAGGTGACGTTTTTGAATTCCACGGTGCCTTCCTCGCCTTCGAGGCCCTTCATGCGCTCGCCGTCGGTGATGCTGGGCTCGGTGTCCAGGACTTCGAGAAGTCTTTCGCAGCATACGGTGGCTCTCGGGATGGTGTTGAAGATCATGTTCAGGCTCATGAACGAGAACAGGATCCTGCCTGCGTAGTTGGAGAACACCACCATCTCGGAGAAAGTGGTAAGGGCTTCGCCGGTGCCCAGCAGGCTGGAAATGATGTATGCGCCCACAAGGTAGATGCCCACGTTCAGACCGTTGTGAACGAAACGCATAGTGGGGTGCATGATTGCCATGGCGTAGTGCGCCTGCAGGGCATTGTTCGTCAGGTTGTCATTGGCCTGGGCAAACTTGCCTTCCTGGTATTCTTCGGCGTTGTAGGCCCTGATGACCCTGATGCCCGTGAGGTTCTCCCTCGTGGCACGGTTGAGGTCGTCTGTGAGGACCTGCATCCTTCTGAAGCGCGGATGGGCGTACTTTATGACGTAGATGACGGCCAGGATAACGATGAACACCGCACCGGAGGTGACCGCCGTCCACTCCCAGTGCTTGCCCCAGATCTTGATAAGGGCTATCGTTACCGTTATCGGCACCCTGATGACCATGGTGAAGCCACGGGAAACGAAGTTCTGTATCTGCTGGACGTCATTGGTGGAGCGGGTGATCAGCGACGCGGTGGAGAAACGGTCGATCTCTTCCAGCGAGAAGCTCTCTACCTTATGGAAGATGTCCGTCCTCAGATGCATCGAGAACGTTGCCGCCAGACGGGAGCTTACGAAGCCCGCCGTAAACGAGATGAACATGCTGAGTACCGCGCATAACAGCATCATCTCTCCTGCTTTTACGATGTCGGATATCGCACTTCCCTCTGTTTTCACCAGACGTGTGATCTCCGACATATAATCAGGGATCTTCAGATCCGTCCAGACCTGAAGGATCACCAGACAGAAGCTGCAGCACATAAGTATGACTTCTGTGCGCCGCATTCTTTTGATTATCCTAATCATTGACATATAGTATAACCTCCCTGAATTCAGTGAATGATTCTTTCCAGGATATCTCCCAGTTTCTCCTTGTCCGTACCGTCAAGGGCCTCCAGCAGCTTCTCCGCGGCCTGCTGTCTGATATGGATCAGCTTCTCGCAGTCCGAACGTCCCTTTTCGGTGATGAAAACCTGCTGTTCCCGTTTGTCGGCGGAGCTTCGCTTCCTTTCGATAAGACCGGCATTCTCGAGTTTCTCGAGAACGCCTGTCAGGGACTGGGGCCTTACGTCCATGCGCACGGCCAGTTCCTTCTGAGCGATGCCGTCCGATCTGAGCAGATGGTGGAGGATCCTTCCTCCCCCCTTGATGCCCTTGTAGCCGCTCTCCTCCAAAACGCGGTGGAAGAGCCTGCGGTACTCACCGGTGATACGGGCTATCTTTTCCAACAAATCGATATCCTGCATTATGTTATTCCTCTCGGGATATATTATAAGACACCTTATGATAATGCATATTAACATAAGGTATCTTACTATATCCGTATTTTACTAAATGCGGCAGTCCAAGTCAATATTTCATTCAAAATTTTTTCTTTCAGAAGAAAAAAAATCGCGGCCCGGGCCTGTCGGACCCGGGCTGCGCTGCTGTGCTTTCTCATTCTTCCGAAGAAGCTTTCCTTTTCTTTTCAGTCTTGCGGACGGTCTTTACCAGCTCCATGACCCTGGAGGTATCCTCCACCGCTTCGGGCGTTACGATGATCTCCCTGAGGTCATCCATGTCGGGGGCTTCGAACATGATATCCTGCATCACCTTTTCGATGATGCTCTTGATGCCCCTGGCGCCGGTGCCCAGCTCTATGGCAGTGGAAGCGATCCTCCTGACCGCCTCGTCCTCGAAGGACAGCTTTATCCCGTCCATCGAGAGCAGCTCGGTATACTGCCTGATGACGGAATTCTTGGGCTCGGTCATGATCCTCACGAGGGTCTCCTCGTCCAGTCCGCTGAGGGCTGCGATCACGGGAAGGCGTCCCACCAGTTCGGGGATCAGCCCGTAGCGCACCATATCCTGGGGAGTCACCATCCTGAGAAGCTCGTCCGTCTCCCTGTCGCCGTTGTCCATGATGTTTGCTTCGAAGCCCAGGGACTTGGTGGCGATCCTGGACTGGATGATCTTGTCCAGGCCGTCGAAGGCCCCTCCGCAGATGAAGAGTATGTTCGTGGTGTCGATGGGTATGAATTCCTGCTGGGGATGCTTCCTTCCTCCCTGGGGAGGCACGTTGGCCACGGTGCCCTCGACGATCTTGAGCAGTGCCTGCTGCACGCCCTCGCCGGACACGTCCCTGGTTATGGAAACATTCTCTCCCTTGCGGGCGATCTTGTCTATCTCGTCCACGTAGATGATGCCGTACTGGGCCTTTTCTATATCGTAGTCCGCCGCCTGTATGAGTCTCAGAAGGATGTTCTCCACGTCCTCGCCCACGTATCCGGCCTCGGTGAGGCTGGTGGCGTCGGTGATGGCGAAGGGCACGTCCAGGGCCTTTGCCAGGGTCTGGGCAAGATAGGTCTTGCCGCTGCCGGTGGGTCCCACCAGAAGGATGTTGCTCTTCACTATCTCGGTCTCGGAGTTCATTCCGTGGTTGATGACCCTCTTGTAGTGGTTGTACACCGCCACGCACAGGGCTTTCTTCGCGTCATCCTGACCGATGACGTATTCGTCGAGGATCGTCTTTATCTCGGAGGGCTTCTTCACGTTCTCCATCCTGAAGCCCGAGGGCGCCGGACGCCTTCCGCTGCCGGCGCGGCCGAAGTCATCCCCGTAGAAGTGTTCGTAAAGGATGTAGACGCACTCGTCGCAGATGGCTCCGTAGGGAGTGACCACCATGTCGGCGACTTCGCTGCGGCTCTTGCCGCAGAAGGAGCATCTTACCTCTTCCCTTTTATTGCTCATCCGCTACCTCTTTTCCATGACCCTGTCTATAAGGCCGTATTCCAGCGCCTCCGCGCTGCTCATGAAGTTGTCCTTTTCCGTATCGGCGGCGATGGTCTCCAGGTCCTTTCCGGTCCTCTCGCTGAGGATGCGGTTCAGGGTCTCCCGGGTCCGAAGGAGCCTTCTGGCGTAGATCTCCACGTCGGTGCTCTTTCCCTGGGCTCCTCCCAGGGGCTGGTGGATCATGATCTCGCTGTTGGGCAGGGCATAGCGCTTTCCCTTCGTGCCGCTGGCCAGAAGCAGGGCTCCCATGGATGCAGCCTGGCCTATGCATATGGTGGAAACGTCGCAGGCTATGAAGTTCATGGTATCGTAGATGGCGAGGCCCGCCGTTACGCTGCCGCCGGGGCTGTTGATGTAAAGGCTGATGTCCTTCTTCGCGTCGTCCGCTTCCAGGAAAAGAAGCTGAGCCACCGTCAGGTCCGCGGTCTCCTCGGTGATCTCTCCGGTCAGCATGATGATGCGGTCCTTGAGAAGTCTTGAATAGATGTCATAGCTGCGTTCCCCTTTCGAGGTCTGCTCCACCACCATTGGGATCAAACTCATTGTGTTTCCTCCTTGTTCAAAATGATCCCGTCAGCCATGACGGGATCATGCATATTTCAGTGTTATTCGGTATTACTCTGCGGCCTCTTCCTTGGCCTTCTTGTCTTCCTTGGAGGTGTCGGCCACGCTGAGAAGGTAGTCGATGAGCTTGGCGCGTCTGATGCCGGTCAGTACGTATTCCTTTACGTAATCCTTTTCCTCGCACTCCTTCTTGAACTCCTCGACAGTCTGCCCCATCCTGGATGCGTACACTTCGCATTCCTTGTCGAATTCCTCGTCGGACACGGGCATTTCCTCCTTCTTGAGGATCTCTTCGACTATCAGCTCCGTGCGAAGATCCCTGTCGGCCTGGCGCCTGAACACGTTCATGAACATCTCGTTGGCCTGCTCCTCGTCCTCGATGCCGCTCTGAAGAGCCATAAATTTGTAGTAGGTCCCGGGATCTATGCCGCGGCTCTGGATCTGTGCGTCGTTGTCTTCCTTGAGGGCCCTGGCTCTCTCCTCCACGTATGCGGCGGGAAGATCGATCTCGGTCTTATCGAGAAGCTCCTCGAAGATCTTGTTGGCCGCTCCGTCCCTCAGCTCCTGGGTCTTGGATTCCTTGATCTCGTCCTTGAGATGAGCCTTCATGTCCTCGAGATTCTCATATCCGAGATCGATGGCGAACTCGTCGTCCACTTCGGGATAGATCTTTCTCTGGACGGCCTTGACCTCGCACTTGAAGAGGGCTTCCTTGCCCTTGAGGTTCTCGGCATGGTATTCCTCGGGGAACGTGACCTTGACGTCGACCTTCTGGCCGGCCTTCTTGCCCACGAGCTGATCCTCGAATCCGGGGATGAAGGTGTTGCTGCCCAGTACCAGAGAGTAGTCCTCGGCCTTTCCTCCCTCGAATGCCTCACCGTCCACGAAGCCTTCGAAATCGATTATGACCGTATCGTCCTTCTTGCTCCTGGTGTCGTCGAGGGTCTCGAGACGCACGTCCTTCTCCTGCATCTCCTTTATTCTGGCGTCCAGATCGGACTTCTTGAAGGTGTACTTCAGCGGACCGACCTTGATGCCCTTGTATTCGGCCAGTTCGAATTCGGGATGCAGCGGGATGTCCACGGTGAGGACCGCTCCGTTCTCTCCCACCTCGTTGATCTCCACCAGAGAGGGAGACGCGACAGCGTCGAATTCTCCTTCCTTCAGGCAGTCGCCGTAGGCAGCGGGGAAGCACTCGTCGATGGCGTCCTCATAGAACACTCCCTTGCCGTAACGCTGTTCGATGATCGCCAGGGGAGCTTTGCCCTTTCTGAATCCGGGTATATTGAAACGGCTCTTGTTGCGGTTGTAGACCTTTACTATCGCTCTGTCGAAATCCTCCTTGGGTATCGTGAGCTTAACTCTCGCTACATTCTTTTCGTTGGAAACAAGCTCAAAAGTCATTTTGTTCTCCTATCTTTCTTAACACATTGTCAACTTGTATATAATATCACATTTCATTTTGGTAGGAAATGAAATGAGCCACATTATTATAATTTTCGGCTCACTCCCCGCTGTCCTCACTGCCGGCTTCCGGATGGACACTCAGGAAGAGCTCGGCGGGAAGGCTGCACCTCATCACCGCGAGGCCCTGCTGAAGCACCACCGTGTCGGGGTAGACCTCCATGGAGATGATCCTGCCGTCCGAAAGGGCCATCTCGCCCCAGCACAGGGGCTGCCCTTCGGGAGCATCCGCGGGATACTGGCGGTCCAGCTGGGCGGTCAGTTCCTCCAGCACCTGCCCGTCCTCGGTGAAAAACTCCTCGTGCACCATGGAATAGTAGGGCTGTCCG
Source organism: Eubacteriaceae bacterium (assembly GCA_017613995.1). Lineage (GTDB taxonomy): Bacteria > Bacillota > Clostridia > Eubacteriales > Anaerofustaceae > RUG14186. Next base: position 9,917 of record JAGACT010000125.1, on the reverse strand, counting down.
CTGAAGGTGAAAAGCCTCAGGGAGCGGATGCTCACGTCTGAAAGCCCCAGCCTGAGATACTCGCTCTGGGCTCCCGATACAGGTACGGACACGATTATGAAAAATACCAGCAGGGACCACAGGGCCAGACGTGAAGCCAGCGGCAGGCTGCGCCTAAACCAGTTCGAGGTATTCATCGTAGGTGCACATCTTGTCGCGGATGCCGTCGGGGGTGATCTCTATGATCCTGTTGGCCACCGTCTGCACGAACTCGTGGTCATGGCAGGAGAAGAGAACGATCCCCTTGAAGTCTATGAGACCGTTGTTCAGGGCAGTGATGCTCTCGAGGTCCAGATGGTTGGTGGGCTGGTCCATCACCAGCACGTTGGAGCCGAACATCATCATCCTGGAAAGCATGCATCTGACCTTCTCCCCTCCTGAGAGGACCTTAACGGGCTTGAAGACTTCCTCCTGGGAGAAGAGCATCCTGCCCAGAAAGCTCCTGAGGTAGGTCTCGGTGGTGTCCCTGGCGTACTGCTCCAGCCACTTGAGGATGGTAAGGTCTCCGTCGCGGAAGTATTCCGAATTGTCTATGGGGAAATAGCTCTGGGTCACGGTGCTGCCCCACTTGTAGGTACCTTCGTCCGGCTCGAGCTCTCCCATGATGATGCGGAAGAGTATTGTGGGGGCCAGGTCGTTCTCCCCTATGAAGGCGATCTTGTCGTCGCGGTTGACCCTGAAGCTCACGTTGTTGAGAAGCTTCACGCCGTCCACGGTCTTGGAGATGCCCTCCACGGTGAGGATCTCCTTTCCGGGCTCCCGGTCCATTTCGAATCCCACCCAGGGATAGCGGCGGGAAGAGGCGGGCAGCTGCTCCACCTGGATCTTCTCCAGCAGCTTCTTTCTGGAGGTCGCCTGACGGGACTTGGACTTATTGGCGGAGAAGCGGGCGATGAAGGTCTGCAGCTCCCTGATCTTGTCTTCCTTCTTCTTGTTCTGGTTGCGGATCATCCTCTGGATGAGCTGGGATGAATCGTACCAGAACTCGTAGTTTCCTATGTACAGCTTGATCATGCCGTAGTCGATGTCCACGATGTGGGTGCATACAGCGTTGAGGAAGTGCCTGTCGTGGGAGACCACTATGACCGTGCCCTCGAAATCGATCAGGAACTCCTCCAGCCAGTTGACCGAGGCGATGTCGATGCCGTTGGTGGGCTCGTCCAGCAGTATGATGTCGGGGTTTCCGAAAAGGGCCTGGCACAGCAGGATCTTGACCTTCTCCTTCTCCCCTAGGCTGGACATCTGGCGGTACAAAAGATCGTCCGAAAGCCCCAGTCCCTGCAGGAGACGGGACGCGTCGGATTCGCTGTTCCAGCCGTCGAGCTCCGCGTACTCCGCTTCCAGCTCGCTGGCCAGGATGCCGTCCTCCTCGGTAAAGTCCTCCTTGGCGTAAAGAGCGTCCTTCTGGCACTGTATCTCGTAGAGCCTCTCGTTGCCCATGACGATGGTATCCAGCACGGTATAATCCTCGTAGGCGTAGTGGTCCTGCCTGAGAACGGACATCCTCTCGTTCTCTGACTTCGAAACGGTGCCGGTGGTGGGTTCCATCTCTCCGGCCAGTATCTTCAGGAGGGTCGATTTGCCCGCGCCGTTGGCTCCTATGATGCCGTAGCAGTTGCCTCTGTTGAAGACGATGTTCCCTTCCCTGAAAAGGGTCTCGGCGCCGAAGCTCACGCTTAAATCTGTAATCTGCAGCATTTTTCTCTCCGTTTCCTGATTATATAAAATTTCTGATGAATGTTTTTCTGTGTATCGGGCAGGGCCCGTACTTTCTGAGGGCCTCGATGTGGTCCGCCGTGCCGTAGCCCTTGTTGGAGGCGAAGTGATACTCCGGATACATGCTGTCGTACTCGTACATCATACGGTCCCTGCTCACCTTGGCAACTATGCTGGCGGCGGCGATGCAGTACACCGTGGCGTCCCCCCTGACTATGCTTCTCTGGGGGATGGGCGTATCCACCTCCAGCGCGTCCAGCAGCACCATGGCGGGTTTCACCCGTATCCTCCCCAGGCTCTCCTCCACCGTGCGGATCGTGGCGCGCAGAATGTTTATCTCGTCGATGAGAGCGGCATCCGCGATGCCCACCTCGCAGGCCACGGCGTTTTCGGTGATGAGCCTGAATAGCTCCTCCCTTTTTTTCTCCGTGAGCTTCTTGGAATCGTTTATCCACAGCTCATCGAAATCCTCCGGCAGTATCAGAGTGCAGCTCACCACGGGGCCGCAGAGGGGGCCCCTGCCGGCTTCGTCCACGCCTGCCACGGGGCTGATGCCGCTTCGGATCAGTTCCAGTTCCGTCTGCCTCATGGAGGCGATCCTGGCTGCTTCCGTGAGTACCCTGTCGGCCTTTTTTTCAAGGGATGCGCCGTAGTTTCTGACGCCCTGTCTCGGATCCTGCGAAAGGATCTTCGCCATCTGCCTCATCTCATCGGGAGCCAAATCCTGCGCCAGGGCCCTGATGTCTTTAAGGCTCATCTGTGCGGGATCGGTCATCAGCATGGCAGATCCTCCGGAAGGCACATCATTATCTTTCCGATGGTGCCGCTTCTGAATTCGTCTATCACAGTGGAGGCGCATCTCTCGTAATCGTATTCCCCTCCCCTGAGGATGAACCCGCGCCTGGCGGCTATGGCCTCGTAGGCCTCCAGGGGGGTGAGGCCCTCCGGCTCCACTTTGTAGCGGGATCTTAAAAGAGCAGGATACCTGTCCTTCAGAAAGGCGATTATCTCCAGGGCCAGGTCCTCCCGGTTGAGGATGGTGTCCTTGACGCAGCCGATGGAGGCCAATATCACCCCGTCCCGGGGCTCCATGAACTTCGGCGGCAGCACTCCGGGAGTGTCCAGCAGGTAGAATTCGTCGCTTTTGATCCAGTTGGTCCCCCGGGTGACGCCGGGAATGTCCCCGGTGCGGGCGCTGCCGCGGCGGCAAAGGGTGTTTATCAGAAGGGATTTTCCCACGTTGGGGATGCCCGCCACGATGGCCCTGGCCTCCCTTTCGAACTTGAAGGTCTTTTTCAGCCCCTTGAGATAATTCGCCACGGATCCCACGCCTTCCCCGGTGACGCAGTCGGTGAAGTACACCGTATCCTTCCTGTCCCGGTACCACTGCTTCCAGCGCTCCAGGGCCTTCGGATCCGCCAGGGAAGATTTGTTGTATACGGTGATGTTCCTTTTATTGCCTATGCTTTTGTAGAAATCGGCGTTGACGCTCTTTTCGGGAGCCCTGGCATCCCCGACGATTATTATCACGTCGGCTTTGGAGGTCTCCTCCCTTATCTTTCTCTCGGCCCTGGCCATGTGGCCGGGATACCACTGTATCTGCATCAGAAAGCACCCAGCTCCGACAGGATGCCGCAAAGCACGTCTCCGAGCCCGGCGCTGGCGGAAACGATGTTGCTTCTGAACTCCGCCTCCCGGTCTGTCTCATCGCTGTCTCCGTCGGATATGCCCTTGACCACGGCGAATTCCACCCCGTTCAGCAGGCAGCATTCCGCCACAGCGGCGCATTCCATCTCGCAGCAGGCGCTTGGACCGAAGGCTCTGTTGAGCTCGGCCTTGTCCTCCCTCAGTACTATGACGCGGTCTCCGGAAAGCACCCTTCCGAAGGTCACGTTGGAGTATGAGGAATATTTTTCCCGGGCAAGTTCCAGAAAGCGGGCGCTGCACTTCATCTCCACGACGCCCAGCTCGCACTGCTCTCCCCTTCTGTAGCCAAAGGGTGAAGCGTCGAAATCGTGCTGTACTATGTCCTCAGCCACCACTACCGTATTGGATCTGACGGAAGGATCCATCGATCCGGCGGTGCCTATGGACACCACCAGGGACGGGGCGTATTCGTCTATCATCTTCTGGGTGCATACGGCGGCGGCCACCTTGCCCGTGCCGCAGACCCCCGTGACTATGGGTGTATCCCCCAGCATCCAGCGGCGGAAGGTATAGCGTCCGATACTATCGTCGCATACATGTTCCGCCCTGTCCAGAAACTGGAATTCGCTTTCCATGGAAGCTATAACTGCTATCATGTCTTTTTCTCCTCGCATTATAGGGGCTGTATGCCCCTGAACATGAATTATATCATATGAATGCGCGGTTTGTGGTATAATTCAGTTAAGATCCTTTTATCCGGAGCGTGAACTTATGAACATGTACGAGATCATCACAAAGAAGAAGCTGGGGAAGGCCCTGACCAAGGAGGAGATAGATTATTTCGTCTCCGGAGTCACCGACGGCAGCATTCCCGATTACCAGGCCGCGGCCCTTCTCATGGCCATCTGCATGAGGGGGATGAACGACGAGGAGACCTTCCTCATCACCGACGCCATGACCCACTCGGGGGAGATGCTGGACCTTTCCGTGATCGAGGGCATCAAGGTGGACAAGCATTCCACCGGAGGAGTCGGGGACAAGACCACCCTGGTGCTGGCGCCCATGCTGGCCTGCTGCGGGCTCAAGGTCGCCAAGATGAGCGGCAGGGGCCTGGGGCACACCGGAGGCACCATAGACAAGCTGGAAAGCATCCCCGGGTTCACGACGACCCTTTCGGACGAGGACTTCATAAAGACCGTAAGGGAACACGGCCTGACCGTGGTGGGACAGACCGCTGATCTCGCACCGGCGGACAAGAAGCTCTACGCCCTCAGGGACGTGACCGCCACCATAGACAACATTTCCCTGATCACCTCCTCCATCATGAGCAAGAAGCTGGCCTGCGGGGCCGACGCCATAGTGCTGGACGTCAAGACCGGCAGCGGCGCCTTCATGAAGGAGCCCGGCGACGCCATCGCCCTGGGGAAAAAGATGGTGGACATAGGAAAGCGCGCCGGGAAAAAGGTCGGCTGCGTCATCAGCGACATGAACCAGCCCCTGGGCACCCACGTGGGCAACGCCATCGAGGTCAACGAGGCGGTGGAGACCTTAAGGGGCCGGGGATCGGCGGAGCTGAGGGAACTGTGCCTCGTACTGGGCAGCGTCCTTCTGGTGATGTCAGGCACCGCCCCCGACAGACAGGAGGCGGTGAGCATGCTTTCGGAGGCCCTCGATTCCGGCAGGGCGCTGGACAAATTCATGGAATTCGTCAGGGCCCAGGGCGGGGACGCATCCGTCTTCGACAACGACGCTCTTCTGGCCACCGCGCCCCTTTCCCGGGACGTTTGCGCGCCCTGCGGCGGATACGTGAAGAGGATCTCCTGCTCCGAGGTGGGCATGGCATCCCTGCTGACCGGCGCGGGAAGGGAGAAGAAGGAGGACGTGCTAGACCCGGCGGCGGGCCTTATAGTGGCCAGGAAGGTGGGGGATCCCGTCTCCGCGGGAGAAAAGATCGCCACCGTCTATGCGTCGGACGAGGACAGGCTGGAGCGGGCCGCCGAAAAGCTTCTGGAAGCCTATGAATTTTCTTCCGAGCCGGCGGAGCCTCTGAAGCTCATTCACGAGATCATCATGTGAGGACGCAGTTGATAGTAAACGCCATCAGAAAGAGAAAGAACGACACCCTGCTGGAGTTCGGTGAGGGCAGCGTACTGCTGATCGATCCCTCCCTGGTGGAAAAGCTCTCCCTCGAACCCGACGGTGAATTCGATCTTGCCCTTCTTCTGAGCCTCAACGAGCCCTACTCCCGAAAAAGGGCCGCCGCATACGCCCTGGATTACCTGGAGCGCAGCGCCAGGAGCACCAGGCAGCTGACGGACCACCTCTTCTCGAAGAACATTCAGGCATCGGTCATCAGCGAGACCGTGGATAAGCTCGTCGCCAAAAACATCCTCAACGACAGGGACCTGGCGGAACGCCTGGCCGGGGACATGATCGGTTCCGGCAGAAGCCTGAGAAGGACCAGGGAAAAACTCAGACGCAGGGGGCTGGACGGGGACACCATCGCGGAGAGCACCTCCTTCGCGGAGGGGGCTATCGAAGAAGGGAACCTGAAGGGATTCATTAGAAGCAAAAATGAATCCCTGAGAAGATATCCTCCCCTTATAAGGAAGGAAAAGCTCATCCGAAGCGCCGTATCGGCGGGATTCTCATCCTCCGCCGCGGCCCGGGAGGCAGACGGGATCACCCGGGGGGAAGACCCCTCCGAATACGGCGATTATTACAGGGCACTGGGGGAGAAGCGCCTGAGGGAGCTGGAAAAAAAGGACCTGTCCCGGCGGGAGCTTACGGGGAGGTTCACTTCCGAGATGCTGGCAAAGGGCTGCCCCCGCAGGATAATAGACGAATGTCTGCAAAAAGCACAAAACGGCCGCAAGGATCCCGAATAGGGACCTTTACGGTCTTCTTTTTTACATGTCTTCATGCTCCCGGGTCTTTGAGAGGACCCTGAGCTGATCACGAAGTCCTGAGATCCTTCGCAACTTCTTCGAAGCTTTTATAGTTTATGCCGTCACTGCTGCCGCTGATCGTTCTTTTCTTCTGTATGATCGGCTCAAGTTTTGTGTAAATGTAACTGAACGATGTGCCCACCAGCCGTTTCAGCGTGTCTGTGTCATATATTCCGTTCTGGACACCTACACAGAAGTGTTCTATACGGTAAAGATACCTGCTGACGGTCTTGTATTCGTCCCCTCACGGATCCATCGCCACCGCTTCTATCTGTTTTTTGGTGAATCCAAGCAGGGGATCGAGGGCGTCGTTCTGAAGGGTATTGAACGCGTCTATAGTATCCTTCTTTCGCTGATGGCGCACACTGGCATTGAAGGTGATGACGGAAAAAGCAAGGGCAGCCAGCGACATCAGAAGAGACGCCGCGATCGAAATGATCTGAATGTCCATATGTATGATCTCTCCTTTTTTCAGTACTATTGCTTGTCGTAGTATTTCTTACCCGAGTCGGGGCAGAAATAGGTCCTTATGTATCCGTCGGTGGACACCACCACGAACTCGTTGGTCTCCTCCAGGTAGTAGATGTCGTCCCCGTCCTCCTTCTCGGTCTTGTGAAGGGACATGGGATCGTTTATTACCCTGCAGGCGGCGAGACGGTATTCCTCCGGGGATGAAAAGCCCATCTCCCTGCCGTGCTTGTCGTAGTGCTGCTTCAGAAGCTTCTCCGTCCTGAAGTAGTACTGCTTCATTTCCGTTCCGCTGTCCCCTCCTGTGGGAGACGTAGGGAACTTCGGCATCAGCACAGCCAGGATCAGCAGCACCAGAACGGCTGCGGCTGCGGCGAAAAGTATCTTACGGCTGCGGCTTTTCATGGATCATCCTCCATAATTCTTCCCTAGCCCCGGCAAGGCTCAGTCTGTTGGCTCCTCCGGCAAGAAGCTCGTCCCTTCTCTGGGAGGGATCGTCCTCCCACCCGCATACGGGGCAGATCTCGTAGGCGTTCTTTTCGCTGAAAAGGTACGCATGGCAGCAGGGACAGACGCGCTCGTCCTCGGTCCCCTCGTAAGTCACCTCAAGCCCCATTCCCAGGGCGGCCAGGATGACGCTTATGTCGGACTCGCTGAGTTTCTCAGGCTCCACCGTCACGTGCAGCACGCCGGTTCGCCCGGTACTGCCGCTCCCGGCGGCGGGACCCTCGGTTATGCCGTCCGGTGTGAGATAAATGATCTTTTCCATCGGCCTCCTCCTCTTTCGAATATGATAATACCACATTAAGAAGTCTTTAAGAATTCATTTTTGGGAATGCAACAGCCGGAACAGGTAGTATCATTTATAAAAAAGGATTCGACCGGAGCATCTGACATATGAGAAAAGACGGAAAACGCGTAAGAAATGTAGACCCGCTGTACTCGCTGATACCATATTTCCTGGTTCAGCGCCATGACGCCATGAACACCATATCCCTGGACATACCCCTGGAACCCATCCAGAAATACATCAACGCCCAGAGGAAGAACGGGCGCAGCATCAGCCACATGGGCGTGATCATCGCCGCCGTCCTCAGAGCCACCGCGGAATTCCCCGCCCTCAACAGGTTCATCGTCAACAAGAAGATATATGCCCGCAACGAATTTGCCGTGGGCATGGTGGTCCTCAAACCCGGCGAAGCCAACGATACCATGAACAAGATCTACTTCGAGCTGGAGGACGACATCTTCACGGTGCAGGAGAAGATCGACCGATACGTGGAGGAAAACAGGAGAGCCGAAAACCAGAACTCCACCGACAGGATCATGAAGATACTGCTGGCGGTTCCGGGCCTGGTGAACTTCGCCACCACCGTCCTCAGGTTCATGGACCGCTTCAACCTGCTGCCCAGGGCCATCATCGAGGCCAGTCCCTTCCATGCCACCATGGGCATCACGAACCTGGCCAGCATCAGGACGAACTACATCCACCACCACATCTACGATTTCGGCACCATGGGAATGTTCATCTCCATGGGAAACACCGAAATGGTCCCCATGAACCGCCAGGGAGGCACGGTCATCGAAAAGTGCATCCCCCTGGGCGTCGTAATGGACGAGCGGATCGCCTCCGGACACTACTTCGCCGCGGCTTTCCAGAAGATCCGTTCCTACCTTAAGGACCCGAGCCTGCTGGAGAGTCCCCCGGCGGTGATAAACAGGGACTTCCCGGTGGAGGAGAACTGGTACTCATATAAAAAGAAGAATAAAAAATAAACTAAGGGTCCGCTGTCAGATGACAGCGGACCCTTTAGGTTAAAGATCCGTTTTTCAGCTGTACATGATCCGGTAAAGGGCTATGACGGCTTCCTTCGCGTCCGTATCCCTTACCAGCACGGAAATGGTCCTGCCAGAGTCACTGGTCTGGAACACGTCGATCTTCTCGGAATACAGAGCGTTTATGATCTTGGCCATGACCCCGGGTGTGGAGTGGACCCTGTCTCCTATGGCGGTGACGTCCGCCACTCCCCTTCTGAGCTGATAGGGTATGCTGAGGGCCTCCAGCATGCTGAGCACGTCGTCCACTCCGGAATCGTCCGTGATGTACTGGCACGAACAGTTGGAGATATTGATCATGTCGATGTTGATGCCCTTTCTGGCGATGGCGTCGAACATGTCGTTTTGCTGGGAGGTGTCGGAGCACTCCACGGATATCTGGGTCTTGTGGGAGATGCTGGTGACGGCGCTGAACAGGGGATTCACCGCGGAATTAGATCCGGTGATCACCGTGTGCTTGGAGCCCCTGGGCTTCGCGATGTTCAGTATGCTCACGTCTATGTTTGCCATCTGGGCGTATCTTACGGCTCTGGGATGGATGACCTGGGCTCCCGAAGAAGCCATGAGGTAGATATCGCTGTAGCTGATGGTATCGAAGATCTCGGCTCCCTCCACCACGTTGGGATCGGCGTTCATGATACCGTCCACGTCGGTGTATATCTCGACGCTGCTGGCGTGCAGGGCCGCCGCCAGGGCCGTGGCGGTGGTATCGCTGCCGCCCCGTCCGAGAGTGGTGATCTCACCTTCCGCGCTCACCCCCTGGAAACCCGCCACCACGGGGACCTCGCCCCTGCTGATGCGGTCCATGAGGGGAAGAGGGTCGATGGAGAGGATCTGGGCGTCGGTATGGTTGTCGTCGGTCTTGATACCGGCCTGACCTCCCGTCACCGGCACCGCGTTGACGCCGTTCCTCACCAGGCAGTCGCAGACCACGGCGGTGGAGATGATCTCTCCGCAGGACATGAGAAGGTCCCTGGCCCTCTTGTCACGGTAGTCGCTGCCCACCAGGGACAGCAGGGTATCCGTGGCGTAGGCGGAGGGGTATCTGCCCATGGCGGAGACCACTATGACCGGGTGGAATCCTTCGTTAATGACGCTCTTTGCGTTCTCCGCTATCTTCATGCGGCACTGGGGATCATTCACGCTGGTCCCGCCGTACTTCTGAACGATAATCTCCATTTGATGCTCCTTTACGGCTCACTCATCAGCATGCCCCGCGATAATGGCGGGGCATGGATTCGTTATTACTGTCTGTGCTGGTTG
>JAGACT010000124.1 GCA_017613995.1 Eubacteriaceae bacterium | reverse complement strand
TTCGGCGGGCACTACCGCCATCTCTGTCCTGGATCTTTCGTACATGATATCTCCTTTTATATTTATAATTATACGATATTTCTGAAGCCGTGAAAAGGTTTTTGTACATGATGCCCGATGGATGGATCCATACGAGTTAAGACATCATACATCTGTCTAGATACTATCACACAGGGTGCGATAAATCAATCGGTTTTTTCCGAAATGTGCGGGGCACATCTCACCGATCCCATATTTTTACCGTAATTACACGGTTTTCGGATACATCAGGCGACTTTCTAAGATTAAAAAATGCCTCCCCCGTCATATTTCGCTTGCAATTACCGGAGACTGATGATAGAATCACCCCGGGATGTATGATGTCTGTTTACATACATCCGCAGATATAATCAAAGGAGACCATAATGGACAACAAAAACACAAACAGTTACAAATGGGTGCTTCTGGCACTGGTAGTGTGCTCCATCGCGGGCGTTGCGTACACGCAGTTCCAGATCACTGCATCCACCATGGTACCTGTACTCTTTCAGACCCTGGGCATCGGCGTAGCCCAGTTCTCGGCACTGACCACGGCAGCGATGCTGGTGGGCGTGGTCTTCGCCATCATCGGCGGAGTCATCGCCGACAAGATAGGTCCCAAGAAGACCTGCACCATCGCCCTGGCCCTTTCCCTGCTGGGTGCCATCCTCAGGATCAATGCCTCGACATACGGCATGTACTTCCTGGCGATGTTCCTCATCGGATTCGGAGGAAGCTTCCTGAGCATGTGCTCCGCAAAGCTCTTCGCAGCATGGTTCGCGCCTGCTGAGATGGCGGTCGCAATGGGATGCATGATGGCAGCCGGTTCCTTCGGAAGCTTCATCACCAACGCCACCACCAACGCACTCTTCAACGGAAACCTCAAGGCAGCCAGCACCGTGGGCTCCATAGTCATAGGAATCATGCTGGTGCTGTGGGTGCTCTTCCTGAAGGAAAAGCCCGCAGGAGCCCCCGAGTTCCCGCCCATGCCGGTGCTCGAGCCCCTCAAGAAGGCCCTCAGGAGCAAGAACGTATGGATCATCGGCATCGCGGCAGCCTTCGCCATGGGATTCCAGATGGTGCTCAACGTCAACTATCAGAACGCCCTGGCCACCGCGAAGGCGGCAACTCCCGCCATGTGCTCGCTGTACTCCACGATTCTGACCATCGGCGGAGCCGTGGGAAGCATCGCAGTCCCCGGCATCTGCGCGAAGCTCGGAAAGAACCGTCCTTCCGTGCTACTCTTCTCTGTACTGGGTGCTGCCCTGGTCTATGTCGGCTGGGCATACTGTGACGGTATCGCAATGGCCCTGCTGATCGCCGTGGGAGCGTTCCTGGGCTTCGGTGCCATCCCCGTCATCATGGGCTATCCCGCACTGCTGGAGGAGATCGGTCCCATGAACGCCGGAAGCGCCGCGGGGCTCATCACCACCATCCAGATGGCCGGTGCATTCTTCCTGCCCTCCTACGTGCTGGCACCCATGGCCACCAACGCCGCCGGCACCAACTTCACGACCCTGTTCCTCTACGGCTGCGTCTGCGCCGTGCTCACGGGAGTCTTCGCGTTCCTGCTGCCCGAGCTGGGCACCAAGGCCCTGGCTGAAAAGGCAGGAAAGTAACATCACAAATATCTGAATACCGTTCCCGCCCCCGGGCGGAAACACCTTAAATAATAAAAAAGGAGAAACGATAATGTCTAAAGAACCCGAAGTAAAGCTTCGTCCCTCACTTCACAGAATGGACGGCAAGGTAGCCCTGGTCACGGGAGCCACCTCAGGAATAGGCAAGGCAGCAGTGCTGCTGCTGGCATGGGAAGGCGCCAAGGTAGCCTTCTGCGGCAGAAGGGCCGAAAAGGGCCAGGCAGTCCTGGACGAGATCAAGGCCAACGGCGGAGAAGGCCTCTTCATCCAGGCCGACGTCACCGTGGAAGAGGACTGCCAGAGGATCATCGAGGAGACCATGAAGGCCTACGGCAGGATCGACTGCCTGTTCAACAACGCGGGCCGTCTTATCACCGCCCCCACCGTGGAACTCACCAGGCAGGACTGGGAGGACTTCACTAATCTCGACTGCTACTCATATCTCAGGATGATGCAGCTGGTGCTGCCCATCATGGAAAAGCAGGGCGGAGGAGCCATCGTCAACAACACCTCCCTGGCGGCCATCGACAACCAGATCCCCGGCGGAGCCCTCTACTGCTTCACCAAGGCCGGTATGAACCACATGACCCACTGCATCGCCAGCGAGTATTCCAAGAAGAACGTCCGCATCAACAACGTCATGCCCGGACTCATCGCCACCGAAATGGTGCTCGAAGGCCCCGGAGCCGACGGATTCGATTACATCAAGACCCTCATCCCCTGCGGAAGGGCCGCGGACGCGGTGGAAGTCGCGTATCCGGTGCTGTTCCTGCTGTCGGATGAAGCCAGCTACATCTCCGGCGCGTCGCTGCTGATCGACTACGCCCAGAGAGGATATTGATAATCAGAACTGAAGAAAAGGAGAAACACAAATGGGTAAATATGTGGATATTTTAAAGGATAAGGTAGTAGTTATCACCGGTACCACTTCCGGCATCGGAAAGAGGATGGCACAGCTCTTCGCGGAGCAGGGAGCCAAAGTGGTCGGAAGCGGAAGAAGAGAGGAACTGGGCCAGCAGGTCGTCGAAGAGATCAGGGCCAAGGGCGGAGAAGCCATGTTCGTTAAGACCGACGTTTCGGACTTCTCCCAGATCAAGAACCTCATCGACACGGCAGTAAAGACCTACGGCAGGATCGACATCATGGTCAACAACGCGGCTCTGGAGCCCACCATCATGCTCAAGGACCTCACCGAGGAGCAGTACCGCTCGGTCATCGACACCAACCTGGGTGCCTACGTATTCGGATGCAAGTATGCTCTGGATTACATGCTTCCCCAGAAGAGCGGAAAGATCCTCAACATCAACTCCGTCACCAAGGAGCAGATCGTTCCCGGAGTGGGCGTTTACTCCCTGGCCAAAGCGGCCATCGGCAACCTCACAAAGACCGTTGCCCTCGAGTATGCCCGTGACGGCATCCGCTGCAACGAGGTTTGCCCGGGACTGATCCTGGCC
>JAGACT010000123.1 GCA_017613995.1 Eubacteriaceae bacterium | reverse complement strand
AGGAGATAAGTTATGAGCAAAAAACGCAAACAAACCATGCTGATCATCTTCGTGGTGATCGCGGCCATACTGCTTCTGGGGATATTCCTGACGGCGGGTCACGCCGGTGAAGAGGAATCCATCCAGGAAGTGATGCGTGACGCGGTGCTCCACGATCTGAACAGGGTGAACTTCTTCGGGATCGAGATCAATCCCGGCCTGGCGGCGGGCTTCCTGGTGACGGGGATCCTTACCGTGGCGGCCATCATCATACGGATCTTCGTCATTCCGAAATTCACCATGGTCCCCGGCAGGTTCCAGATGATCCTGGAGATGCTGGTGGGATACTTCGACAAGCTGTCGAAGACCAACAGCCCCCACCTCAACAAGGTGATGGGAGGCTACATCTTCGCGGCAGGCCTTTACATCTTCACGGGAACCATGCTGGAGCTTTTCGGCATCCAGGTGGTGACCACCACCGGAGGATCGGTATCCATGCCGGCGCCGCTTTCCGACATCAACGGCGCCATCATGATGGGCTGCACATCGTACCTCTTCATACTGACTGGCGGCATCGCGGCCCACGGGCTGAAGGGCATACTTAAGACGCTGAAGGAATTCTCCCTTCCGCTGTCCATGAGCTTCCGACTTTTCGGAGCCCTGCTTTCGGGAGCCCTGGTGACCGAGCTGGTCTACTACTACACTTCCTTAAGCTATGTGGTCCCGGTCATCGTAGGCGTACTGTTCACCTGCCTGCACGCGCTGATCCAGGCCTACGTGCTGACCATGCTGGTGTCCGTCTTCTACGGAGAAGTGTCGGAGCCGGACGTACCTAAAGTCAAAAAACCCAGAACCGGGAAAGCAAAACAACTTACTGCGTAAATAATTTTTCGGAGGAAAATTAAAATGAATAAAACAGAAAGAACAGCATCCATCTTAATGCTAGTGATCGTATTTCTGCTTATGGCCATGTTCTTCATGCTGAACACAGACGTGGCGTTCGCGGACGGCGGAGAGGAAGCCGCAGGCTTCACCGACACCTTCTCCAAGGGCATCGCATCCGCCATCGCCATCGGTATCGCTGCATGCGGAGGCGCCATCGCCATGGGCATCTCGTCAGCCAAGACTGCCGAGGCGATCTCACGTCAGCCTGAGGCGGACGGCAAGATCAGATCCACCTTCATGCTGGGTCTGGTATTCATCGAGACAGTCGTAATCTATGCGCTGCTCGTCGTAATACTTATCATCTTCGTTATCTAAAGGAGATAAACGGAGATAGCAAATGAGCAATTTACCGCTTAACATCAATTTCACTCAGATCTTCCTGCATCTCCTGAACTTCCTGATACTGTTCGCGATCCTGTATTTTTTGCTGTATAAGCCGGTGAAAAAATTCATGGAGAACCGAGAGAAGGCATATCAGGACATGGATGACGAGGCCAGGGACAATCTCAGAGTCTCCGAGGAGACCAAGGCCGAATACGCGGCCAAGCTTTCCGGTGCCGAGACCGAGATAACCCAGATGAAGACCAAGTCCCGCGAGGAGCTGGCCAGAAACAGGGACAGCCAGATCCAGGCCGCAAAAGACGAGGCCGAGAAGATCATCAGGGAAGCCAAGGAGGAGGCCGGACGCGAGAAGGAAAGGATCCTGGCGGAGGCACAGGCGGAGATCTCCGAGATGGTCACCGACGCCACGGAGAAACTCGCCCTGAAGGCCACCGCAGGAGAAGCTTTCGATCAGTTCCTGGACGCTGTAGATCTGGCTGAGGAGAGGGGATCGAAGCATGAACAGTAACGACATGAAGGAAAAGACTGCCATCCTCTACTCCCTGGAAGCCCCCAACGAAGAGCAGGAAAGACGGTTCAGGAATTTCATAGCCACCCGGTACGGTGAGGGCTACGATTTCAGATGGGAAAAGACCGACGCTTTCCCCGGCGGATTCAGGCTTGAAGTAGGCAAAGAGATCTACGACTGGTCCGTAGGCGGACGTTTCCAGCAGCTGAGAGACACCCTGGTAAAGGTTCCGGCCAAGAACGGCAACATCATCCCCCTGATCAAGGAGACCATCAAGTCCTGGACTCCCGAGGCTCTGGCCCAGGAGGTTGGAGTCGTCACCACCATAGGAGACGGCATCGCCACCGTGGAGGGACTGGACAACGCCACCTACGGCGAGATCCTGGTATTCAAGGGAGGAACCAGAGGCATGGTCCAGGATATAAGGGACCATGAGATCAGCTGCATACTTTTCGACGACGACAAGGAGGTGTCTGAGGGCAGTTCCGTGCACCGCACCGCCAAGACCGCCGGCGTCCCCGTGGGAGAAAACTTCCTGGGACGTGTGGTAGACCCCCTGGGAGTACCCATCGACGGCAAGGGCGACATCAAGGAGGCGGACTACTATCCCGTGGAAGCACCCGCTCCCGGCATCGTCAAGCGTCAGCCGGTAAACACCCCGCTGGAGACGGGCATCCTCTCGATAGACGCCATGTTCCCCATCGGCCGAGGACAGCGTGAGCTTATCATCGGCGACCGTCAGACCGGAAAGACCGCCATAGCCCTGGACGCACTGATCAACCAGAACGGAAAGGACTGCATCACCATCTACGTAGCCATCGGTCAGAAGACCAGCTCGGTGGTGCAGCTTGCCAATACACTCAAGAAATACGATGCCCTGGACCACAGTATCGTGGTGCTGGCCTCTGCCTCCGACAGTGCGCCGCTCCAGTACATCGCGCCCTATGCGGGCTGCGCCATGGCTGAGTATTTCATGCATCAGGGCAAGGACGTTCTGATCGTTTACGACGACCTTTCGAAGCACGCCGTGGCCTACAGGACCATGAGTCTGCTTCTCGGCCGTTCGCCGGGAAGAGAAGCCTTCCCGGGCGATGTTTTCTACCTGCACTCCAGACTTCTGGAGATGGCGGCCAGAATGGCCGATGAGTACGGCGGAGGCTCCATCACGGCCCTGCCCATCGTAGAGACCCAGGCGGGTGACGTCAGCGCATACATTCCCACCAACCTCATCTCCATCACCGACGGACAGATATTCCTGGAGAACGAGCTGTTCTTCTCGGGCCAGCGTCCGGCTATCAACGTGGGTATCTCGGTATCCCGTGTAGGCGGCGACGCCCAGACCAAGGCCATGAAGAAGGCTGTAGGAACGCTGAAACTCGACCTGGCGCAGTACAGGGAGATGGAAGTTTTCAGCCAGTTCGCCTCCGACCTGGACGAACAGACCAGGAAGCAGCTGGTGTACGGCCAGGGACTCATGAGGATGCTGAGGCAGCCTCAGTACCACCCCTACCAGCAACACGAGCAGGTGATCATCCTGGTGTCCGCCATGGCCCACGTCATGCTGGACGTGAACGTGGAGGACATCGACGAGTTCCTGAAGGGGCTTCTGGAGAAGTTCCAGTTGGAATATCCCGAGATCGGCGAGGAGATCGACAGAGAAAAGGTCCTGAGCGACGAGCTCAAGGCCAAAATCGTGGAAGTTGCGGAAGCTTACGCAAAAGATTTTTTGAAGAGGAAGCAGGCCTAATCGAGGATGGCGACCACCAAAGAGATCAAAAACAGAATAAAGAGCGTCCGTGACACCCAGAAGATCACCAACGCCATGTACCTGATCTCCTCCACCAAGGTGACCAAGGCCAAGAAGGAGCTGGAGCAGACCCGCCCCTACTTCGACATGCTCAAGGAGCAGATGGTCAGCATGATCCGCATCGCGGACGACATGAAGTCGGACTATCTGGTGGCCAGGAGGTCCGCCGAGGAGGATATAGTCCGGGCTGAGGAAGAGCCTTCCGAGGGCAGGGTCGGCATCATCGTGATCACCGCGGACAAGGGGCTTTGCGGAGCATACAACCAGAACGTGCTCAAGGAGGCCCAGCGGCTGATCTCAGAGAAGGGAGCCCACAAGCTCTATGTCATCGGCGAGTACGGCAGGCACTGGTTCCTGGGTAAGGACGACAGCCTGGATGAGGCCTTCGACTTCACCAACATGGATCCCACTCTGGACAGGGCCCGCGAGATAGGCGACT
The DNA here is from genome assembly GCA_017613995.1 of Eubacteriaceae bacterium. Lineage (GTDB taxonomy): Bacteria > Bacillota > Clostridia > Eubacteriales > Anaerofustaceae > RUG14186. Next base: position 923 of record JAGACT010000123.1, on the reverse strand, counting down.
ACGTCATCGAGGACTTCGACGAAGGCGTCATACGTAAGCTGTACATCGTGTACACGGCCTTCAAGAACGGCCTGACCGGAGGCGCGCCGCAGAGCACGGAGCTTTTGCCCTTCGCAAAGGAGGACTACGCTCTTGACTCAGACGAGCAAAAGGGCGTAAGCGAGAGCACCGAGTACATGCCGGACGTGGTGACGGTGTTCGAGACCATCGTTCCCAGCTACGTCAAGGGCTTCATCTACAGCGCCATGGTGGAGAGCTTTTGCTCCGAGCAGAGCGCCAGGATGACCGCAATGGACGCAGCCAACGACAACGCCGAGGATCTGCTCACCAGCCTCAATCTGGAATACAACCATCTCCGCCAGGGAGCCATAACCCGGGAGATCACCGAGATCTCGGCGGGCTCCCGCGCACAGAAGAGAGCAAAAGAGCTGCAGGAGGCCCGGAACCGCAAGGAGTAGGGCCTGACGGCAGACGTTTGAAACAGACATTTAACTAATATCAAGAGAGGTCAAAAGATGACAGGCAGGATAGTACAGATATCAGGTTCGGTCATAGACGTAAAATTCGAGAAGGGACACCTTCCCTCCATCAACGAAGCCCTTACCGTGGAGACGGAGGAGGGCAGACGAGTCATGGAGGTTGCGCAGCACATCGGCCACGAGACGGTCAGGTGCATCATGCTGGCGTCCTCCGACGGCATGCATAACGGCATGGAAGTGGAAGCCACCGGCGGAAGCATCAGGGTCCCCGTGGGCACTCCGGTGCTGGGCAGGATGTTCAACGTGCTGGGAGAACCCATAGATGAAGAGGGACCGGTTCCGGCGGACGTTCCCAGGTGGGAGATCCACCGCAAGGCCCCCAGCTTCAGCGACCAGTCGCCTTCGGTGGAGATACTGGAGACGGGAATCAAGGTCATCGACCTT
>JAGACT010000122.1 GCA_017613995.1 Eubacteriaceae bacterium | reverse complement strand
AGGGAAGAGAACGTCATCAAGGGCAAGGACGCCGTCAGGAGGGAAGCGAAGCACCTGAAGGTGGACTACAACGCCGTGGTTAACAACAAGTACACGGACTTCATCTGCCGCCGCTTCAACGTGCTGAGCTGGGACGACCTGTTCGCCGCCATAGGATACGGAGGCATCAGGCCCGGCTACGTGATCCAGAGGATAAAGGACCGCTTCCCGGAGGACTTCGTCCGGGAGGAGGAGAAGAACACCTTCGTGAAGGCCCCCAAGACCGACACCTCCAAGGCGGTGCACGTCCAGGGCAATTCCGACCTGTCGGTGAAGTTCGCCCACTGCTGCCAGCCCGTGCCCGGTGACAGCATCATAGGCTACATTACCCGGGGAAGGGGAATAACCGTCCACCGCTCCGACTGCGTCAACATGAAGAACGTGGACGATCTGGACCGTCTGATAAGGGTGGACTGGATCGACGAGGAGGGCAGCTACGACAACAAGTTCATCGTGAGCCTGTCGATCCACGCCAACGACCGCAAGGGCATCCTGGCGGAGATCACCACCGCCATCAGCGACATGGGACTGGACATCTCCGCGCTGCAGACCAAGGCTTCCGTCAACGGCATTGCTAAGATCGCCGTGGACGTGGTGGTGTTCAGCACCGCCCAGGTGGATTCCCTGATCAAGAAACTGGAAAAGATAAAGGACATACTTAACATCTACAGAGTATAAGGAGAAAAAAATGGCTGAAAATATCCCGCGCCACGTGGGGATAATTATGGACGGAAACGGCCGGTGGGCCCAGAGACAGGGGCTGCTGAGGACCGTGGGACACCGCTTCGGCACGGAGACCGTGCAGAGGGCCATGGAATACATGAGTTCCAGGGGAGTCGAGGTCCTCACCCTCTACGCATTCTCCACGGAGAACTGGAAGAGGCCCGAAAAGGAGATCTCGACCATCATGTCCTTGCTGTCGGAGTACCTTTACCGCAAGACCCCGGAAATGAAGGAGAGCGGAGTCAGGCTCTGCTTCATAGGGGACCTTTCCCCTATACCGGAGGAATCCATGAAGGCCGTCAGATACGCGGTGGACGAACTGAAGGACGGGGGCGGACTTAAGGTCAACATAGCCCTCAACTACGGAGGCCGCGCCGAGATAGTCAATGCCGTAAGGAGCATTGCCCGGGACGTGGCAGAGGGAAAACTGCGGGAAGAGGACATCACGGAGGAGACCGTCTCGGAGCGGCTCTACACCGCGGGAGATCCGGATCCGGACCTTATAATACGCACGGGTGCGGAGACGCGCCTGAGCAACTTCCTTACATGGCAGAGCTCATATTCGGAACTGTATTTCACGCCCACCCTGTGGCCGGACATGCAGGATGCCGACTTTGATAAGGCACTGGAATACTATTCGTCGAGAGACAGAAGATACGGGGGACTGAACGATGCTTAAACAGAGAGTCATTACGGCGGCGGTGCTTATCGCCATACTGGGAGGTGCCGTGCTCTGGAGCCCATACGCGCTGGCGGCCGTCGCGGCCGTGCTGTCGGTGGGGGCCTCCTACGAGTACAGCAGGCTCATCACCAAAAGCGATGCCATATCGAAGAACCTGCTTCTGATGTGCTCCGCCCTGGCGGTCAACGTATGCGGGGTGTTCTTCCCGCAGTATATCACCGCGGTGAGCGTCCTGACGGTGGTCGTCATCTTCGGCACCGTCATGTTCTCCCCGGAGCCCGACGCGTCGGACGCGGTATACCTGGCCTGGGGCTTCATCTACACGGGGCTGTGCATGGCCTTTGCCCAGAGGCTCATGATATCCCCCCACGGCTACGCCATAGTGCTGCCGGCCTTCGCGGCCTGCGCACTGTGCGACACCGCCGCGTATTTCGTCGGCATGAAGTTCGGCAGGCACCGCTTCTGCCCGAAGGTCTCCCCCAAGAAGAGCTGGGAAGGAGCGGCAGCGGGCTTCATCGCAGCGGTGGCCGCCTACAGCGCGTCATATTTCATCCCCTCCGCGGCGGGCCTGCCCCACCGTCTCGCTTTCTGCATCGCGGGAGGCGTGGTGATCGGCGTCTTCGGAGAGCTGGGAGACCTGGCGGCGTCCCTCGTCAAGAGGAAGTTCGACGTGAAGGATTACGGCACGGTGTTCCCGGGACACGGCGGTTTTCTTGACCGCATAGACAGCTATCTGTTCGTTTTCGCCGGCATATATGCCCTCAGCGGGCTTCTGCTGGGCATCAGCTAGAAAAGAGGATTTTTCATAATGTCAACATTCGTAACCATACTCGTGGCCGTTCTGATCTTCGGATTTCTGATCATGACCCATGAATACGGCCACTTCCTGGCCGCAAGACGCATGGGAGTGGACGTGCTGGAGTTTTCCGTGGGCATGGGACCCCTTCTGTGGAAAAAGAAGAAGGGAGCGACCCAGTATTCCGTAAGAGCCCTTCCCATCGGCGGCTACTGCCGCATGAAGGGGGAGGAAGAGGACGAGGAAGGCGACTGGGAGGCCGAAGGCTGCCTGTACGCCGCGCCCCCGGCAAAGAGGATCGTCATCATGGCGGCGGGAGCCTGCATGAACCTTCTGACCGCCGTGCTCATATTCTTCATCCTTCTGTGCATGAACGGCACCGACGCCACCACGGTGATCTCCGCCGTGGCCGAAGGCTCTCCCGCCATGGAGGCCGGCATCGAGGCCGGTGATAAGATCATAAGGATAGACGATACCGACATACTCCGCTGGGAGGACATAACCTTCAGCATCCGGGAAGGCACCGGGGAGGAAGTCACGGTCACCGTTATCAAAGCCTCCGGTGAGCAGAAGAGCTACACCATGGTCCCCCGCTACGACGAGAGCCAGGGAGCGTATCTCATAGGCATCTCCCCCAGGATAAAGACCAATGTTTTCAAGGCCCTGGGCCGCAGCTTCTATCTGACGGGATACTACATGATCCTGATACTGAGGCTGCTGGGGCAGATAATTACGGGAAAGATGGGCATGGAAGCCTTCAGCGGGCCCATAGGGGCCACCGTGATAATCGGGCAGTACATCCCCTACGGCATCCAGTACGTGCTGGAGATAGCGGCCAGCATAGCCGTGAGCCTCGGGCTGTTCAACCTTCTGCCCATTCCCGCCCTTGACGGCAGCAGGATCGTGTTCTGCCTGATCGAACTGATAAAGGGTTCCCCGGTCAACCGGGATCTCGAAGCCAAGATACATACCGTGGGCATGATACTGCTTCTTATCTTCGCGGCCTTCATTGCCTACAGGGACGTCATCACATATATTCTGTAGGAGGACCCATGAGAAAGCAAACCAGAGCCGTAAAGGTATCGGACGTCATCATAGGCGGCGGATTCCCTGTCACGATACAGTCGATGCTCAACATCCCCCTGACCGACACGGACAGGGTGCTCGCATCCATCCGCGCCCTCGAGGACGCGGGGTGCCAGATCATCAGAGCAGCTGTACCGGACATGGAGTCAGCGGAGGCTATCAAAACGGTGCTTCCCCAGATGAGGGTGCCGCTGGTGGCGGACATCCACTTCGATTACCGCCTGGACATAGCCTCGGTGGAGGCGGGTGTCTCCAAGGTAAGGATCAATCCCGGAAACATCGGCGGACCCGACAGGGTCAGGGAGGTGTGCGCCTGCCTGAGGGAGCACGACATCCCCGTCAGAATAGGGGTCAATTCCGGCAGCGTGGAAAAGGACCTTTTGGAAAAGTACGGCCACGTATGCGCCGAAGCCCTGGTGGAAAGCGCCGAGAGGAGCATAGGATACTTCAACGAGTTCGGCTATGACAACATAGTTATGAGCATCAAGGCCAGCGACGTGGTGATGACGGTGGAGGCAAACAGGCTGTTCTCATCCCGCCACGACTATCCCCTGCACCTGGGGGTCACCGAGGCCGGAGCCGCCCTTACCGGAGTGATACGCTCCAGCGTGGGCATCGGCACCCTGCTGATGGAGGGCATAGGCGATACAATAAGGGTCTCCCTTACGGGGGATCCGGTGCAGGAGGTCACCGCCGCCAAGGAGATCCTCACAGCCGTGGACATGAGGAGGGAAGGAGTCAGGATAGTTTCCTGCCCCACCTGCGCCCGCTGCAAAACGGATACCCTTTCCATAGTCGAATATCTCAGGGAGAATACTTCCCACATAAAGGAGAACGTGGTGGTGGCCGTCATGGGCTGCGTGGTCAACGGTCCCGGGGAATCCCGGGAGGCCGACGTGGGCGTGGCCTGCGGAGACGGAAAGGGCGCCGTGTTCACCGGCGGCGAGATCTACATGACCGTTGCCACGGAGGACCTGAAGAGGGTCCTTCTGGAAGAGATAGAAAAAATCGCCGAAAGGAAACGTTTGGAGGCACAGGGCGAGTCAACGACCCATGACTGAAGTCACGGGCTTGTAAAAGCCGGTAACTTAAGTCAGCCGCATAAGCGGCTCGCTGACTACCCGGAGTGTTTCGCACACTACGTTAGTATGGTCATCACACCGGCAGACGTTCGTCCTAATCGGCCGCTCTATGGTTTGTCGTTAAACAGTTCTGATGGGCAGGAACAGTGCGGCAGACGTAAAAAGCCACGCTAACATCGGGGAAGGACACCCAACGGTCTGTGTGCACCGGCTTAAAGCATAAAGCACACGTAAAAAGAAAGGAGCAGCGTCATGCTGGTATATGTACTGAGTAAAGACAGTCGTCCGCTTATGCCGACACGGCGCTGCGGCAAGGTCAGAAGGTTATTAAAAGAAAAGAAAGCAAAAGTCGTTCAGCGCTGTCCGTTCACGATACAGCTTTTGTATGATACCGGCTGTGAGCTGCAGGATATCACTCTCGGAGTGGATGCGGGTTCAAAGCACATAGGTCTGTCTGCAACGACAGAGAAATACGAACTGTATTCAGCAGAAGTTATCATGAGGACAGATGTTTCAAAGAACCTGTCAGACAGACGGGAGTTTCGCCGCTCCCGCAGACACAGAAAGACCCGTTACCGCAAACCCCGTTTTGATAACAGAGTCCGCTCAAAACATAAAGGCTGGCTCGCTCCCAGTGTTGAGCAGAAGATAGCAACTCATCTGAGTGCTGTAGAAAGGGTAACAAAGATCCTTCCCATTAGTGAGATCGTTATCGAGACAGCACAGTTCGACACCCAGAAGATAAAGGCACTCGAAGAAGGAGGTCCCCTTCCTGAAGGAGCAGATTATCAGCAGGGGGATCAGCTTGGGTTCTGGAACGTAAGGGAATACGTCCTTCACCGGGACGATCACACATGCCAGTGCTGCAAGGGAAAAAAGAAGGATCCTGTGCTTAATGTCCATCACATCGAATCAAGAAAGACAGGGGGAGACTCTCCGGGGAATCTCATCACCCTGTGTGAGACCTGTCATAAGGCTTACCATGCGGGAAGGCTACCGCTTCCGGAATTCGTTACCAGAAAGAAGAGTCTTAAAGACGCATCGTTCATGGGTATAATGCGGTGGAGAGTATATAACATTCTGAAGGAAAAGTATCCCTGTGTACGAATGACCTACGGTTATATCACGAAGAACACGAGGATAACCCACGGCCTTGAAAAAAGCCATGTAACGGACGCAAGGTGTATTTCGGGACATCCCGACGCGTTAGCTCCCGGCTATATCTATCTGCAAAGGAAGGTACGCTGTCATAACAGGCAGCTGCATAAAGCAACTATACTGAAGGGCGGCATAAGAAAGGCAAACCAGGCGGCAAAGGAAGTCAGAGGATTCAGGCTCTATGACCGTGTAAAGTACAGCGGAGCAGAGTGCTTCATCTTTGGAAGACGAGAGAGCGGATACTTCGATCTGAGACATCTTGACGGGACCAAGGTTCACGCATCTGCTTCATATAAAAAGCTGAAGCTATTATCACACGCATCAGCGATGTTAACAGAAAGGAGGCCCGCAACAGGTTGCGGGACGGTTCTCCTCCCATGACTGAAGTCACGGGTCTCCGAACCGTTGAGATGATGAGACTCATCTGCGACTGCCATACCCATACGGATCTGTCCCACGGCAGGAACACCGCTTCCGAGATGATCCGCGCAGCTTACGATAAGGGGCTCGGGGGCATCTGGATCACCGAGCACGGTCCCGCCCACATGAGCGTGAGAAAGCACTTCTACAAAAGCAGAAGGGACGCATATCTCGCTCTCCGGGACGATATCGAGAGGGAAAAGAGCCTCTATCCCGGCATGGACATACGCTTCGGTACGGAAGCCAACGTGACCGGCCTGGACGGAGAGACCGACGCGGCCGGACTGGAGGACGTTTTCGAGTTCATAAACGTGGGATACCATATGATGGCGCTCATGAAGGATCTGTCTTCGGAGATGTCTCTTCAGGCCAGGGTCATCGGGTATAAAAAGCTGGGCATGAAGTTCCTGGAGGAGAAGTTTTCACGGACCCTGACGGAGGTGATGCTCCGGGTCCTGGACAACTACGATATCAACATGATCACCCATCCCACCCGCTACTATCCCATGGACATGGGGGCGATCGCGGCGAAGTGCGCCGAACGGGGCACCCTGCTGGAGATAAACTCCGCCAAAAAACTGCTGAATGCGGAGCAGATAAGGGATATAATAAAGGAGAACGATACCGTGCGCTTCGCCGTGGGCAGCGACGCCCACCGCAAAGAGGACGTGGGGGAAGTATCCGCGGCATTTTCGATCATTGAGGAATGCGGCCTCACACCGGAGCGTCTTGCCAATATTGCGTTTTGAGGAAAAGAAATGTACAAGAAATACAATCTCAGATGGCTCAAGCATCTGGACTTCATACTGCTGGACGTGCTGTGCCTTCACACAGCGTTCATCATCTCCTACATGATCCGGCACGGAGTATCCAATCCCTATGCCAAGGAAGGCTATCTCATGATCTCGGTGGTGTTCACCATCGTGGACTTCCTGTCGGCCATAAGCTTCGAGTCAATGAAGAACGTCCTCAAGAGGGGATACTACAGGGAAATGGCGGCCACGATCAAGCATTCCCTGATAGTCATAGCCCTTACCGTGGCCTACATGTTCACCATCAAGGAATCCGAGACCTATTCCAGGGCGGTGTTCCTGATGATGGTGGTGCTGTACCCCCTGACCGCGTATACCGTCAGGGTGCTGTGGAAGAAGAGGGTCATAGCGCATCTTCAGAACGCGGAACTCTCCACCGTCATAGTCATCACCATCCGGGACTACGCGGAAAAGCTGGTCAGGGATCTGTCCGCGTCAAAGAACGTGGTGGGCGTCATAACGATGGATTCCAGCATCATAGGGGAACCGGTGTGGGGAAGCGCGAAGATCGTTTCCTCCTACGATAACGCAGCGGAATATATCTGCCGCCTGGCGGTGGATGAGGTGTACATCTGCGTTCCCCGGGACTGGGCCCTCCCGAGAAAGCTCATAGGACAGATCATCTCCATGGGCATCGCGGTCCATGTGGAGATGGACAGCCTCACGGACTTCGACGTGGAAAACCAGTTCGTGGAAAAGATCGGCGGCCGCAACGTCATCACCGCGGCTCTGTCCACGGCGACGCCGATGCAGGCCTTCCTCAAGAGGGCTCTGGACATCCTGGGAGGTATCGTGGGATGTGCCGTCACCCTGCTGCTGTGCGTCTTCATCGCCCCCACGATAAAGATCCTGTCCCCCGGACCCGTCTTCTTCAAGCAGGAAAGGGTCGGCCGCGGAGGAAGGCGCTTCATGATGTACAAGTTCCGCAGCATGTACATGGACGCCGAGGAGAGGAAGGCAGCCCTTATGAAGGACAACCGCATAAAGGACGGCATGATGTTCAAGCTGGAGGAGGATCCCCGCATCATAGGGAGCCGCTTCCTTGAGGACGGGACCTACAAAAAGGGTTTCGGCAACTTCATAAGGGATACTTCCCTGGATGAATTCCCCCAGTTCTTCAACGTGCTCAGGGGCGATATGAGCCTGGTGGGCACCAGGCCCCCCACGGTGGACGAATGGGAACGCTACGAGCTGCATCACCGCGCCCGTCTTGCCATCAAGCCCGGCATCACGGGACTGTGGCAGGTATCCGGCCGCAGCGAGATCACCGATTTCGAGAAGGTGGTGGAGCTGGACAAGAAGTACATCTGCGAATGGAGCCTGGGCCTGGATCTGAGGATCCTGGTGAAGACCGTCGGAGTGGTGCTGGGAAAGAAAGGTTCGATGTAAAAAAAAGACATGCCCGGGCATTGCGCCCGGGTCTTTCTGTGTCATAACAAAAAACGCCCGCAGGCGTTTTTGAGCAAAAAAAATGGTAGCGAGAGGGGGATTTGAACCCTCGACACTGCGGGTATGAACCGCATGCTCTAGCCAACTGAGCTATCTCGCCACGTGCCTGCTAATTATTACACAATCCCCGGTCATTGTCAATATTTCTGTCGTAATTATTATTATTTGGTGTATAATATTTCTCATGCAAAAGACCGAACATCTGTCATTCCTGTCGGAAATACTGTCGGTCCCGGAGCACGGCAGCCTTGCCGTGACGGGAACTGAAAAGAACGCAAGACTCCTATCGGCCGTGTGGGCGTTTGAGAACAGCGCTTCTGCGGTCCTTTTGGTGTGCAGGAATGATTTCGAGGCAAGAAACATATCCGAGGAGCTTTGCCGGTACCTTCCTGCCGGAAGCGTTCTGACATATCCCTGCGAGAGCTTCTACTTTTCCCTGCCCGACAGCTATTCCACCCTGATCTCGGTGGAACGCCTCCGGGCCGTCGAAGCCCTGAGGGGAGGCGGGAAGAAGCTCATAGTGACCAGCGCCTTCGCCCTCTGCGAGACCTATCCCGTATCCTCCTCGTTCGGGGGAAGTTACAGTGTCGGGGACCGTCTCGAACGGGACGATCTGATCGAAGCTCTCTCATCCATGGGATACTGCCGGGAGGACCGGGTCTTTTCCCGGGGGCAGTTTTCCGTCAGGGGAGGCATAGTGGATTTCTTCTCCCCCAGCGACGAACTGCCCGTCAGGGTGGAGTTCTGGGATGACGAGATCGATTCCGTCAGGCGTTTCTCTCCTGAGGACCAGCTGACCGTGAAAAACGACGACGGTTTTTCCCTCACGTCCTTCGATCAGTACGCCGTGTCCCCGGAAAAGCTCCGGGAGGGCCTGGCTGCCTTCAGGGAGGAGAGGGAGAAGGCTCTGGGCCGGATGGAAGACGGGGAGCTGCGGGAGCTTGCCGAGCAGGAGAGCGCCGAGCTTACCGAGCGCATCGAGGCGGATCTTCCCGCCGCCTCCCGCCTGCTTTTCCCCTTCTGCGACGTGCCCCGCCGCGGCATCCTTTCCGAGGGAAAGGATTATCTGATCATGTTCAGCGACATCGCCGTCATGGAGGAAGGAGTGAAGGAAGCTCTGAAAAGGGCCTCCGACGACATCGCCCTGCTTTCGGAAAGGGCCCTGGCCTTCCCCCGCCAGATGGAGATATTCACTTCCCTGAACGACGTGCTCCGCTCCGCCCGGGAGGATCATCCTTCGGTGTTCTTCTGCGCTTCCGACGAAAAAAAGTACTCCTTTGCCGACCGCATGGAATACATGGGCGGTGCCGACGTCATAAATTACCGGGGCAATCTGAGGCTTTTCCTGCCCGCCCTGGACTTTTACCGCAGGAATGACTACAGCGTCATCATCTGCTGCGCTTCGTCCTCCGAGACCCAAAGCTGCGGCAGGCTGCTGGATTCCTACGGCATCGGATACTCTTCGGTGCCCTCGGCCTCATCGGTGGCCGTCATCGAGACGGGGGAGATGCCCGGTGTGGATTTCCCCGCAAGGAAACTGGTGCTGGTGCCCTACCGCTTCCTGATGCCGTCGGAGTCATCCTCCGCGCGAAAGACCGAAAAGCGTACCGTGGAGGAGTTCTTCTCGGACATAAAGCCCGGGGACTACGTGGTGCATGACACCCACGGCATAGGCGTTTTCGAGGGAATGGTCCGCCTGGAGACCGACGGGGTCAGCAGGGACTACATAAAGATAGCCTACGCGGGCAGCGACATCCTGTTCATGCCCCCGGAGCAGATGGATCTGATACAGAAATACGTGGGGGCGGGAGACGCTCCTCCGAAGGTGAACAAACTCGGGGGCGCGGAATGGTCCAACGCCCGCAGGAAGGTGTCGAAGGCCGTGAAGGAACTGGCCCAGGAGTACATAAAAATGTACGCCTCCCGCCAGAGCATCAGGGGATATTCCTTCTGCGACGACACGGTGTATCAGGCGGAGTTCGAGGACAGCTTCGAATACATACCCACCGAGGATCAGCGGGTATGCAGCGAGGAGATCAAGAGGGACATGGAAAAGCCCGTGCCCATGGACAGGCTCCTGATGGGAGACGTGGGCTTCGGCAAGACCGAGGTGGCCATGAGGGCCGCCTTCAAGGCCGTCATGGAGCCCAAGCAGGTGGCCGTGCTGGTGCCCACCACGATCCTGGCGTTGCAGCACTACAACAACTTCATCGAGCGCTTTAAAGGCTACCCGGTGAATATCGAGCTCATGTGCCGCTTCCGTACTCCCTCCCAGATAAAAAAGACCGCCGAAAGGGTGCGGACCGGAGAAGTGGACATCCTTATCGGCACCCACAGGATCCTGTCCTCCGACGTGAAGTTTCGGGATCTGGGGCTCCTGATCATAGACGAGGAGCAGCGCTTCGGCGTGGCCCACAAGGACAAGTTAAAGCTGATGAAGACCAACGTGGACACCCTTACGCTGTCGGCGACACCCATACCCCGTACCATGCACATGTCACTTTCGGGAATAAGGGATATGTCCGTCATAAACACTCCCCCCGTGGACCGTCTGGAGGTGCAGACCTTCGTCATGCCCTCGGACGAGACCGTGATAAAGAGCGCCATACTCAACGAGGTGTCCAGGGGAGGACAGGTATTCTATCTGTACAACAAGGTGGAGACCATATCTGAACGGGCATGGCGCCTCTCCGAGATGCTGCCCGGAGTCAGGGTATGCTGCGCCCACGGGCAGATGGAGGAGCGGGAGCTCGAAAAGAGGGTGCTGGATTTTCTTGACGGACGCTATGACGTGATGGTGTGCACCACCATCATCGAGAACGGGGT